>JAFUXX010000291.1 GCA_017476965.1 Kiritimatiellia bacterium
CTCGTGCACTGGTACCGCGGCACCCTGAAAAACGGCAAAAGGAGGAATCGTAATGGCTGAAGCGGTTGGATTTTCGATTTTGGGCGCGGGCCGGATCGCGGGAAAGACCGTGCTCGCGGCGAAGCACCTTGCGGCTCGCGGAAGCCTGCGCCTCCGCGCGGTCGGCGCGCGGGACGCCGCGCGCGCGGCGGAGTTCGCTTCGGCGAACGGCTTCGAGAAATCATTCGGATCGTACGAAGCGCTGCTCGCCGACCCGGCGACCGAGCTCGTCTACGTCGCGACGCCCAATTCCCTCCACGCCGCACACGCGAAGGCGTGCCTTCTCGCCGGGAAGCACGTGATCTGCGAAAAGCCGTTCGCGACGAACGAGCGCGAAGCGGCCGAAGTCTTCGCCCTCGCGCGCGAGCGCGGCCTTTTCTGCGGAGAAGCGATGTGGACCCGCTTCCAGCCGTCGTGGCGCGCCATCCCCGGAATCGTCGCGACGGGCCGCATCGGAGAGCCGAGACTCGTCGAAGCGTCGTTCGCCGTGCCCGTCGCGAACAAGGCGCGGCTCGTCGATCCAAAGCTCGGCGGCGGCGCGCTGCTCGACCTCGGCGTGTACCCGGTCGCTTTCGCGATCGCGACGTTCGGGGAAAATCCGGTGCGCGTCGCGGGGCACGCGGTGGTGACGCCAAGCGGGGTGGACGACCAATCCGCGTTTTCCGTCGAATGGGAAGGCGGACGCTTCGCCGCGCTCTCCTGCTCGATGAGCGCGGCCGGCGGCGCGCGCGGACGCCTCGTCGGCACCGAAGGCTCGATCGAACTGCCGGAGCTCGTGCGCTGCGAATCGCTCCGCATCGTGCGCCATCCCGGCATCGAACTGGAAACCATGCCCTTCCCGTTCGCCTGCAACGGCTACGAGTACGAATTCGAAGCGGCCGCGCGCGCGGTTCGGGCCGGATTGCCGGAATGCGCCGAAGCGCCGCAGAGCGCCACGCTCGCCGCAATGCGGGTCATGGACGCCCTCCGCGCCTCGTGGGGCGTGCGCTTCCCGGCGGACTGAGGCCCGGGCGCGTCAGGAGCCGGGGTGGTACGCCTTGCCGCCCGCGGCGCAAAGCGGACAAGCCGAAGGCTCGTACGTGACGGGCTCCATTTCGAGGAGCGACACGTGCGGGATGTCGCCGAACGACGCCTTGCCGCCGCTGCGGTCGACGAGAGTCGCGACGGCGAGGACGCGGCCGCCGAGCGAGCGGACGATGTCGATCGTCTCCTGGACGCGGCCGCCGCGCGTGACGACGTCCTCCGCGACTATGCACGGCTCGCCGGGCTCGATCTTGAACCTGCGCATCACGAGCGCGCCGTCCTTCTTCTCGGCGAAGATGCACTTCTTGTCGAGCGCGCGGGCGACCTCGTGTCCGACGAGAATGCCGCCGAGGGCCGGCGAAACGACGGTGGTGGCCTCCGCCGCCGCGGCGGCGGGGATGCGGGAAGCGAGCTCCGCGCACAGTTCGCCTGCGATGCGCGGGAAGCGCAGCAGGTTGGCGCACTGGAAGAATTCCGGGCTGTGGAGGCCGGAGCGGAGTTCGAAGTGTCCTTTGAGCAGGGCTCCGGTTTCGCGGAGCGCGGAGAGGACCTGTTCCTGGGAAAGTGGCATGGAAATCTTGTTGTTGTATCGGTTGGATGCGTCGGGACGGCGCGGCGCCGGCGTCACTTGTCCTTGAGCATCGGGAAGAGAATCACGTCGCGGATCGCCTCGGTGCCGGTGAGCATCATCACGAGGCGGTCGATGCCGAGACCGAGCCCGCCCGTGGGAGGCATGCCGCTTTCGAGCGCTTCGACGAAATCGAGGTCCTCGCTTTCGGCGTCCTCCTCCACCTGCGCGGCGAAAGCCTCGCGCTGGGCGAACGGGTCGTTCTGCTCGGTGTAACCCGGGCAGAGCTCGCGGCCGCCGACGACGAACTCGAAGACGTCGGCCTTCGTGGGGTCGTCCTTGCACGTCTTGGCTAGCGGCACGAACTCGTGGGGAACGCGCGTGACGAACGTCGGCTGCACGAGGGTCTTCTCCACGAGCTTGTCGTAGACCTCGTGCGTGAGCAGCAGCATGTCCCACGCGGGATCGAAAGCGAGCCCGGCCGCGGCGGCGCGCTTGCGGGCTTCTTCGACCGGGAGGTCGAACCAGTCGGCGCCCATGCGCTCCTTCACGAGATCGGAGTACGCGACCTCGCGGTACGGCGGAGTGAAATCGAGCTCGTGTTCGCCGTAGGAAACCTTGCGCGAACCGATGACGGAATCGCACAGGTGCGGCAGCAGGCCCTCGATGATCTGCATCATCGAGCGGCGGTCGCCGTAGGCCTGGTAGAGTTCGAGGACGGTGAACTCCGGATTGTGCGTGCGGTCGAGTCCTTCGTTGCGGAAATCGCGGCCGATTTCGAACACCTTGTCGAACCCGCCGACGATGAGGCGCTTGAGGTAGAGCTCGGGCGCGATGCGGAGGAACACTTCGCGGTCGAGCGCGTTGTAGTGCGTCGAAAACGGCTTTGCCGTGGCGCCGCCGGCGTGGGGCTGGAGGATCGGCGTTTCGACCTCCATGAAACCGCGGTCCTCAAGCCAGCGGCGGGTTTCGCGCACGATGGCGCAGCGCTTGTAGAAACGCTCGCGGGACTCCGGGTTGGCGAAGAGATCGACGTGGCGCAGGCGGTAGCGCTCCTCGGTGTCGGAAAGACCGTGGAACTTTTCCGGCGGCTGGCGGAGCGCCTTCGCGAGCAGGGTCCACGACGCGACGCGGATCGAAAGCTCGCCGGTGCGCGTCACGAAAAGTTCGCCCTCGCAACCGACGTGGTCGCCGAGATCGAGACGGGAAAAAGCGGCGAAGGCGTCGTCCCCGCAGGCCTTGGCGTTCACGAAAAGCTGGATGCGGCCGAAACCGTCGCGCAGATCGGCGAACACCGTCTTGCCCATCTTGCGGATGGCGAGAACGCGGCCGGCGGCGCGGACGACGGGTCCGGGCGCCGCCGGCGCGGCATGAGCGGCGGCGGGC
>JAFUXX010000292.1 GCA_017476965.1 Kiritimatiellia bacterium
CGGACGCCGTTGCCGACCATCGCGCGGACCTCGCCCTGCGAGCGCTCCGGTTCGCCGTGGAGGCGCAGCGCGTGGTTCACCGACGCGGCGAGCCCCGGCAGCGTGTCGAGGAGCGTGCCGTCGAGATCGAAGAGGACTGCCTTGGGGCGCTCGACCATCCAGCCCTGGAGCGCGCCGCAGTCGAACGTGTGGAGCGCGGGGGCGCCGGACGCTGACGCCGCCACGGGCTCCCATCCCATCACTCGGCGGCCGATGGCGGCGACGTTGCGCGCGACGCGGAGGCAGTCCGTCACGGAATCAGTGCCGTCCGCTGTCGGGACGACCAGGCGGTCGGCGAAGGGCGTGCGGAAGTCGTAGCGGTCGCAGATGTGGTCGAGCCCGGCGACGAGCGCAGAGACGGTGCCGACGTTGGCGGCGTTGCAATCGGTGTCCCAGCCCGCGGTGTTGACGATGCGCTGCGCCTCGAAGAAGTCGCCGCCGGCATGGCTCCACGCCATCACCATCAGCGCGTGGTTGGGGATCACGTGGCAGTTGCCGCCGTATTTTTTGTATCCGTATTTTTCGGAGATGCGGTCGTAGGTGCGGCGCCAGTCGCCGTCCTCGCGGGCCCACGCGCGGACGTCGCGGTGGACCTGCGCGACGAGCGAATCGGGCGGGAGCGTCGCGGCGCCGGCGTCGAGCACCTTCTCCATGTCCTTTTCGACGAACGCCGCGGCGACCATGCGCGCGACGACCTTCGCGGCGAGGACCGCCTCGCCGTCGTGCGAGACGCGCGCGGTGCCGTCGGCGAAGCGTTCCGCGAGGTCCGGATCGCCGGGCGCGACCATGCCGAAGGCGTCGATGAAAATCTGCGCGCCGATCTGTTCGGAGACGATCTTGCCGTTGAGCTTCATCGAGCCGGACTCGGGCGATGGGACGCCATGCTTGAGGCGCGTCCAGGCGGTGTGTTCGGTGGAGAGCGAGACGCCGCCCCACCACAGGATCGTGCGTCCCTCGAGGAGGTAGTTGCGCCACGTCTCGCCGAAGAACGCGGGATCGACCGCGCGCGGGTCGCCTCGCCAGTCGGAGAGCGCCTTCACGAACGTGAACGTGCCGGAGATGTCGTCGTCCGCGACGACGAGCGGCTTGCCGACGTCGCCGTTCACGTAGCGGTCGACCGAGCCCCACTTCTTCTCGACGGCGTCCTTCCACCAGCCCTCGAACGGGCGGCCCATGTAGACGCCGATCGTCTTGCCGAGGACGGCGGCGTAGACCTGTTTCTCGTAGTCGGGGAGGGGATCGCTCATGGCGCAGGAGGATACCACCCTCCCGCGGCCGAATCCAGCGGAATCCGCGCGTCGTTGTTGTCCCCGTCCGGTTTCTTGAGTTTCACGTCCGGTTTGGGTAGACTTCGCCGCGTTCGGGCGAGACATGATCTACAAACCATTCAGGGACGAGCAGACGCAGTCGTCCGTCCTCTCCGGCGTGCGCGCCGGCTCGGAAGCGGCCTGGGCGCGGTTTTTCGACTTGTACGCCGGCTACGTTATTTCGCTCGCGCGCCGTTCCGGCCTTTCCGAATGCGACTCGGACGACGTCGTCCAGGTGGTGTTTTCCGGACTGTCTTCGCCGGGCGGTTTCGAAGGATACGACCGCGGAAAGGGAGCGTTCCGCCCCTGGCTCCGCCGGCGCGCCATTTGGCGCATCATGGACAAGCTGCAGCAAAACCGGGCCGAAAGCGAGGTTTTCGTTCCGTCGGGCGTGCCGCAGGCCGCCGAACCGGCGGCGCCGGATTCCCGGGGCGACGAAATCTGGATCGAGGCCGCGCGCGAGGAAGCCCTGCGCCGGCTCCGCCGCGACTCGTCGCCCGCGCATTTCGCGGTTTTCCACGCAAGCGCCGTCGAAGGACTTCCGACCGAAGACGTGATGCGGATTTACAAAATCTCCCGGGCCAACCTCTACCAGATCCGCAAACGCATGAAAGACGCCTTTGCCAAGCATCTCCGCGAGGCGTTGGCATATCTGGACGCGCCCGTCCTTCCCGGTTAGCGGCCGCGGCCGGGGCGCAGCGGCGCCGTGCGTGGGGAAAATCACGCCCGCCACATATCCGGCCAATGCCTTTTTGGCGACGCGGCGCAATTCCGGGTCCCGGTTTCCGCGTTTGCGCGAAAGTCGAGTGGCTGCCTCTGGGAAAAAGGACCGACAGTGTCCAATCGTGCCAGTGTGTGGTATCTTTTGCGCCGTGAACGGTGAAAGCAGACATCCGGGCGCGCCGCTTCCGGGCGAAATCGGCGGCTACAAACCGGTTCGCGAAATCGGACGCGGCGCGCACGGCACGATGTATCTGGCCGACGGGCCGGAGGGCCGCGTCGCGCTGAAGGTGTGTCGGAGACCTGCGGATTCCGCGCAAGAAGACGCATGGGAACGCGAAAAGCGCGGATGGTCCATTTTCACGCGCATTCCCGCGCATCCCGGGCTGGTCCGGGTATTCGCGACCGGGGAAACCGCGGATCCGGCGGCATTCTGGGTCGCGATGGAGGCGGCCGATCCGGAGGAAGGCGGCTCGGCGGAAGAACCCGACGGCTACCGTCCCCTAACGCTCGCGTCGGTCGCCGAAGCCGAAGTCGCCCTGCCGCTCGGGCGGACGCTCGAAATCGGAGAGCGGTTGGCCGGGGCGCTCGAACATTTGCAGGCGCACCACCTGCTGCACCGGGACGTGAAACCGGGAAACGTGCTTTTCGCCGGCGGAAAGCCGGTGATCGCCGACGCAGGGCTCGAGATTCCGTAGCGTAGAAAATGGGGACAGACCCCAAAATTTTCGAAATTTGGGATTTGAAATTTGAGATTCAGTAGTGCAGAAAATGGGGACAGACCCCGAAATTTTGGGGGCGGGGATTTGCGCGGGAGGGGGGATTACGGTACAATCGCGGCGTTACGACAAACGGGGTTTCAGGATTCCGACAAACGGGTTTTCCAGATGTTCCTAGGATGCCATCTTTCGGCCGCGGAGGGGTTTCGCGGGCTGGCGCGCGACGCTTTGTCGATCGGCGCCAACGTTTTCCAGTTTTTCACCCGCAATCCGCGCGGCGGGGCCGCCAGGCCGCTCGATCCGGCCGACGTCTCCGCGTTTCTCCAAACCGCGCGCGACCACGCGTTCGGGCCCGTTCTCGCCCACGCGCCGTACACGCTCAACGCATGCTCGGCCAAGCCCGAAGTCCGCCGTTTCGCCCGCGACGTTTTCGCCGACGATCTCGTCCGCATGGACTCCATCCCCGGCAATCTCTACAATTTCCACCCCGGTTCCCACGTCGGCCAGGGCGTCGAGACCGGCGTAGCACAGATCGCCGAGGTCCTCGACGAGACGCTCCGCCCCGACCAGTCCACGACCGTTTTGCTGGAGACGATGTCCGGCAAGGGCAGCGAGGTCGGCGGCCGGTTTTCCGAAATCCGCGCCGTGATCGTCCGCGTCGCGCTCGGTTCCCGGCTCGGCGTATGTCTCGACACGTGCCACGTCTGGGACGCCGGGTACGACATCGTTTCCGACCTCGACGGCGTCCTCCGCGAGTTCGACCGCACGATCGGCCTCGACCGCCTCCGCGCCGTCCACCTCAACGACAGCAAAAATCCCCTCGGCTCCCGCAAGGACCGCCACGCGCGGATAGGGGAGGGGTGCATCGGCCTAGAAGCCCTCGTCCGCGTCGTGAACCACCCCCTCCTCCGCGACCTCCCCTTCTACCTCGAAACGCCCCAGGACGACCTCTCCGGCTGGGCCGCCGAAATCGCGCTCCTCCGCTCCAGGCGCTCCCCAGATCCCCGTCCCGCGCGGAGCGCCGTCGCGGACGCGGCCGGAAAAGACGCGGCCGGAAAACAGGATGCATGAGGTGCCGCAAGGTTTGAAACATCCGATGAACCGGACCCACGACGAGAACGGCGACGCGCTGCCCAAGGCGGCGTCCAAGCCCGGCGACGCGCTGCTCAAGGCCGCTTCCAAGCCCGGCGAGCCCGCGCTCGTGACAGCGCTTTTCGCGCGCCGCCTCGCCCAGCCCCTCGCCGAGGCCGCGGTCCGCCGCGGCGTTTCCGCCGATTCGGTCACAGTGGCCGGCGGCCTGTGCTGGGTGGCGTCGCTCCCGCTCGCGCCGATCGCCGGAATCTGCATCTCGACAGGCGCCCGCGCCGCCGGGTTCGCGCTGTGGTTCCTCTGCGGTTGCCTCTGGAACGCCGGGTACATTCTCGATGTCGCGGACGGCTCCGTCGCCCGCATGACCGGCACTTCTTCCCGCGCCGGCTTTTTCCTCGATTCCGTTTTCCACTTCCTCTTCAAGCCCGCGTTCCTCTTTTCCGTCGGGCTCGGGCTCGCGTTTTCGTGCGACATCGGCACCGGACTCGGCCCGTGGCCGGTCAGGCTTTTCGTCCTCGCCGCTATCGTTTCGCTCCCCGCGAACGGCGCGGCGGCGCCCTCCGCCGCGGAGTGCGCGCTCTGCGACGCC
>JAFUXX010000293.1 GCA_017476965.1 Kiritimatiellia bacterium
CCGTCGGATCCGGAGTTTCCGCGCCGCGCCAAGGAAGCGGCCGGCGGAAGCGGCGCGAGCGTCGTCGTGGAAGCGACCGGCGTGGACCGCGCGCTCGACGGCGCGCTCGACGCGACGGCGCGTTTCGGCCGCGTGGCCCTGCTCGGATGCACGCGCCATTCGTCTTTCGCGATCGACTACTACCGCAAAGTCCACGGCCGCGGCGTCACGCTCGTCGGCGCGCACACGATGGCGAGGCCGAAGGCGGAGTCGTCCCCGGGCTGGTGGACCGAGCGCGACGACGCCACGGCGTTTCTGCGGATGCTCGCGATGCGCCGCGTGGACCTGCGCGGATTCGTCGAGGAAGTTCATCCCGTGTCGGACGCCCCGGCGGTGTACGACAGGCTCGCGGCCGGCGGTCCGTTCCCGGTCGTGCAATTCGATTGGACCGACGCGGAAGCGCTGCTTGACGCAAAATGAAACGGCCCGTAAAAGCGATCCAAATCGGCGTGAGCCACGAACACGCCGACGGAAAGCTCGCCACGCTGCGGGCGATGCCCGACGAATTCGAAATACTGGGGGTGGTCGACGACCGCGGCGGCGCGTCGCCGCGCTGGCCGCTGCGCCGCCCCGACTCGATGCTCGACGGGCTCCGGGTCCTCCCGCTCGACGAAGCGCTCGCCCTGCCCGGGGTGGAAGCCGCGTTGGTCGAGGTCCCGAACGCCGACCTCGTCGAGACCGCGGGGCGCGTGCTTGCCCGCGGCCTTCCGATGCACATGGACAAACCGGGCGGCGAGAGCTACGAGCCGTTCCGCAGGCTGCGCACCGCGGCGCGCGAACGCGGCCTGCCGTTCCAGATGGGCTACATGTTCCGCGTGAATCCGGCGATCCGGTGGCTCGTCGGCGCCGTGCGCGAGGGATGGTTCGGCGACGTTTTCGAAATCGAAGCGAGCATGGACCACGGCTACGGCGACGACGCCTACCGCCGCTACCTCGGCACGTTCCGCGCCGGCATCCTCTACAACCTGTGCTGCCATCTCGTCGATTTCGCGGTGGAGATGCTCGGAGAGCCGGAATCTGCGGTTTCGTCGGTGCAAACGGCGCCAGGATCGCCGCCGGACTCGCGCGACAATTGCTCCGCCACGCTCGAATACGCCTCCGGTGCGCTCGTCCACATGCGAGCATGCGGCAGGATGTCCGGGGCGGTGCGCCGCAGGTTGCGGATTTGCGGCACGCGCGGCATGGCGGAGCTGTGCCCGATCGAGCGCTTCGACGGCCAGCCGTTGCGGCTCGACGTGCAGTTTGCCGATTCCGTCGGCGGGATTCCAGCCGGCAGGATGCAGACGCTCGACTTCGGCCCGCAGGGGACGAGCGGGCTTGTAGACCGGTACAAGGAGCAGCTGCGGCAGTTCGCCAGGCAGGTGCGGGGCGAAGAAAGCGAACCGGACTGGCTTTGCGAGCACGACCTCGCAGTGCAGCGCACGGTGCTGCGGATGTGCGGCCTGCCGGTCGCCTAGGCCGCGGCGGCGCAGCAGCAAGCCCGATTGCAGGAAAAACAAGGCAAAGAATCAACCGACATGAAAGCGATGACTTTTTCCGACTCGCGCGACTTCGTCTGGAGCGAAGTCCCCGAGCCGCAGTGCCACGACGAATTCGACGTGAAACTGGCCGTGAAGGCCTGCGCCGTGAACCGCGCGGACCTGATGCAGCGCGCCGGGATCTACGCGCCGCCTCCGGGCTGGCCGGAGTGGCCGGGGCTCGAGTGCGCGGGCGTCGTGCTCGAAGCGCCGGAGGGCGGCAGGTTCAAGCCCGGCGACGCGGTGTGCGCGCTTCTCGGCGGCGGCGGGTACGCCGAACGCGTCGTCGTGCCGCAGGGCATGTGCATGCCGCTGCCGCGCGGGTACGACTTCGCGCGCGCGGCCGGCATCCCGGAAGTGTACGCCACCGCGTACCTCAACCTGCGGATCGTCGGCGGAATCTCGCGCGGCGAAACGTTCTTCATAAACGGCGGCGAAGGCGGGCTCGGCGTCGCCGCGATCCAGCTGGCCAAGCACGTTTTCGGCGCCAAAGTGGTCGCGCAGGTGGCGTCCGACGAAAACGCCGCGTTCTGCCGCGGCCTGGGCGCCGACGTCACCTGCAACCGCTTCAAGGACGACCTCGTCGCGGTGCTTTCCGCGAATCCGCCCGACGTGGCGATCGATCCAGTCGGCGGGCCCCTCATGGGCAAGTGCATTTCCACGATGAACGTGCGCGGCCGCTGGATTTCCCTCGCCTCCATGGCCGGGCCCGAAACGGTCCTCGACGTGAACCTGCTCTGGCGCAAGAACCTGCGCGTCATCGGCTCCACCCTGCGCTCGCGCACGAGCGAAGAGAAGGCGGAAATACTGGCCGGGCTCGTGCGCGAGGTATGGCCAGCTCTGGAATCGGGCGCGTTCGCGCCGCACGTCCACGCGGTCATGCCGGTTTCCGAAGCCGCCGCCGCGCACGCGCTCCTCGAAACCGGCAAAAACCGCGGCAAAGTCGTCCTCTCGATTCCCTAGCCCCGTCCCCTTCGCCGCACCTCCGCGCGGCGCGGGGAAGCGCGGGGAAGCGCGCGGGGCGGGGGACTACGGAACGGGGTGGACGAGGTCGATGGACATCCAACGGCCGCGCTTCCAGCGCACGTGCAGGCCGGCGGAGAGGAGCACGATGTAACCGAGCTGGACCACCCATGCGCCGACGATTCCAGCTCCCGTCGCGAGCAGCGCGACGGCGACGCACGGCACGAAAACGAGCCACTCGGTCCCGAGCAGCCACGCCATGACGAACCGGGTGTCGCCGGCGCCTTTGAGCGTGCCGAGGTACACGAGGTTCATCGTGTCGAACATTCCCCACGCGGCGAGCATCGCCAGAAGCAGGCGGCCGAGGGAGGTCATCTGCGCGACCGTGTACGGCGCGTCGGGCGACCGGAACGCGCCGAGCAACGGACCGGGCAGCAGCAGGAACGCAGCCGCGCAAGGGAGCATCCAGAACGCATAGCGGTTTTCGAGATCGAAGAGGGCGGCGTCGCGCGCCGCAAGGCGCAGCAGCGCGGAACAAACGGGAAAGAGAAGCGCGAAAAACGGCAGGAAGAGGAGCGTGAGGATCACGCCGGAAGTGCAGGCGCGCAGGCACGCCCGCCGGTCTCCGGCGCCGTGGAACTGCGCGACGAAAGTGCCCGCGTACCCCGCAGTGGCCGTGAAGAGGCTCATCAGGCAGAAAGTCAGTATCCCGGCCGGCATCGCCGCTTGGATCGCCTCGGACGAACAGCGGGCCACGAGAATGCGGTCCGTGAACTGCATCACGGTGAACGCCGCGTTGCTCAACACCATCGGCACCACGAGGCGCAGGACGTGGCGGTAGCTGCCGTCTTCGGCGGTTTTGGGGAGAAATCGTGAACTCATGGCAATTGCGCGGTGCGCGGGACGATAGCAGGTCGCGTCCGCAACGGCAAGACCGTCGCTGCCGCGCGCTGCTGCGCGCGGAACGGGACAGAGTCGCCGGGGCTGGGGCGGGAGG
>JAFUXX010000294.1 GCA_017476965.1 Kiritimatiellia bacterium
AGGGCGCGGAGCAGGACGGAGGCGGCGCCGGTGGTTGGGTCGCGCTCCACTTCGACGGAATCGAGGAGTGTCGTGTCGAGCCACAGGTAGCGCTCGCCGTCTTCCGCCGCAAGCAGAGCGTTGAGGCGCCCGATGTTTTTGCCGTCGGCGAAGGCGACGGCGTCGGCCATCCACTTCGAGCCGATCCGGCCGGAAATGCGTACGAGGCCGTTGGAGAGCGTCCACTTGCCGTCGGGCTTCACTTCGCACGTCGCAGGGGCGGCGGGGCCTTGAGGGGCGCCATCGCTCCCGGCAAAGTAAATCTCCCGCTCGGAAAGCCTGTGTTTTTGGCGCTTGACGCTTTCCGGCTTGCGTTCGGGCGGTGTGGCCGAGCGCCAGTGCACGAGGTCGCCGTGGAGCGCCTTGAAGGCCTGCGTGATGCCTTCGTAAGGGACGCCGTTGTCGTCCACGAGGCCGTAGTTGCAATCCTCGGGCGAGTGGCGCGATGAGCCGGTCTTGGGCTGGTCGTTCCACTTGAAGTAGTCGTAGCCGGCGACGTGCGGATCGGCGAGGAGGGTCTTGGCGAAGAGCATCGTAGCCTCGACGCGCTCGGCCTGGGTGCGGAAGCGCTGGCCGGCGCCGACGAGGCACGGGTGGCCGTGGTCCATCGCCGGGAAGCTCCACTCGGTGATCATGAGCGGGGCCTTGGCGTAGCCGTGGTACTCGCGCAGGCGGTCCGTGAGAGGCACGCCGCCCTCCGTGTCGTAAACGATGCCTTCGTCGAGATCGGCCCACGGGTAGCAGTTGAAGGTCACGATGTCGCAGTACTTGCCCGCTTCTTCCCATACGACCGGCGGGGCGCCGTCGATCCCCGCGTAGCGCGAGCCGAGGACCATGTGGTTGGGATCGGCCTTGCGGATGGCGGCGGTGGTGATGCGGTAGTACGTTTCGGCGTAGAGGCGGGCGAAATCGATCTTGGCCTGCCTCGGAACGTCGGGCCCTACCTCTAGGCCGCGCTTTGCGAGGAACTCGTCGAGCACCTTGCGGGCGGAGTGGGTCTTGGGCAGCATCGCGACGCTGCCGTAGAGGCCGACGTCCTTGACGCGCTTGGCCGTGCCCCACCAGGCCAGCTCGTTGTCGATGAACCAGCCGATGAGCCACGGATCGTCCTTGTACGGCGCGCACTGCTCGCGGGCGCGCCACTCGCACGCCGCCGCGAAACCGGGGTGGAACACGTTGGGAAGCGCGGAGCACGGGCGGAAGAGCCAAGGTTTGACGTACCAGTCCGGATCGCCGCGCGAGACGCGCTGGCCGAGCTGGATGTTGCGCACGTGCGGGAGGGTCTTGTGCGCCAGCACGCCGAGGGCGCAGGCGTTGCCGAGCATCGTGAAGCCCCAGTCGTCGAGGCGCGCGAGCGTCTCTTCGGCCCAGGCCGCGGTGGACGGGTAGTTGGTGGCGACGAAGCGGCCGTAGGGCGAGTAGCCGGCCGCGTCGGAAAACGTGCCCCAGGGTTTGATGTGCTGCGTGCCGGCGAGGATCACGGCGCGGCCGACGGGATCGATCGGCCAGTCGCGGCCGTCGATGGTCTCCATGTGGAAGAAGCCGGTCGCGGTGCCGCGCAGGCCGGTCTCCGGGCCGGAGGGGCGGTATGCCGGAGCTGGGGCTCCGGCATACCGCCCCTCCGGCCCGGAGACCGGCCCCGATGAATCGGGGCCTCGGCTTACGGGCTGCGGCGGGGGCGCGGAACAGGAGACGGCGGAGATGGTGCCGCGGAGCCAGCCGCTGGTGGAGATCGCGGGGCGGGTTTGGACGAAGGGCGCGGCGCCGTCGGCGGGGACGTACCTGGCGTGGAAAACGACCGCGCCGGTTTCGGCATCGGTAATCGTGCCCTCGGCATGGTCGGGGCCGACGTCGAGCGCGAGGTCGTATGCGCGGCCGAATTCCCACCCGGCATTCTGCTCGCTTTCGATCTTGCGCGCGGCGTCCTTGTCGCCGCCCCAGACGCTGGCGACCATCGCCTTGAGTTCGAAGTAGCGCCGGCCGGGCTTCTTCGCCTTGTCCGACGCCCGCACGAGCGAGAGCTGCCAGTAGTTTTCGGGCGACTGGTAGGCGGTGATGCCAAGCGTCGCCGTTTCCTCCTCCTCGTTGCGCTCGGGGACGATCCGCGCCCGCATCGACAGCGAAGAAGAGTTCGCCCAGTTCGTCGCGGCGCAGCAGGCCACGCCGCAGGCGACGTACGTGCCGGGAGTTTCTTCGCGGAAGGAATACGGGTCGAGGTCGAAAGCCGGCTCCGCTGCGGCCCCGCGCAGGGGCTGCAGCAGGAAGGCGGCGGCAAAAAGCGGGAAGAGGAAACGGCCTTGTTTCATTGCGGTTGCCGGGATGCGGGGATGGCTGGGTGTGCGCCGTGGCGCCTAGCGCACTATCATGACGAATGCGTCGGGCGGCGGCAGGAGCGTCATGGCCCAGTAGTCGTAAGTCTGGTAGAGGCCGCTGCCGCCGAGATCCGCCTTCGCCGGGGCCGTCTGCACCCACTGCACGTCGTTGAGGCCGGGATGCAGCGCGTCGCCGGGAATGTCGGCCGCGAAGACTTCGCCAGGCTCGAACGCGCCGGAGTGCGCGGCGACCTTCGCGCCGTTCACGACGAGCTCGTGGGCCTGGTCCGGAAACGCCGCCGCGTTGTGCGAATAGAGGACTTTCGTCTTGAAACGCCAGCTGCATTCCGCGTCGAGCCCGCCCGGGACGTACACGTGGAACGTGTAGTTGGTCATGTTCGCGCCGACGGAATTGTTAGCCGGGAAGCGGGCGGAATCGCCGTCGCCGGCGAAGAAGTGCGGCGCGAGGAGGGTCTGGTCGGACATCCCGGAATTGGAATCGTCCTCCGCCGAGGCCTGCCACGAACCGGAGAGCGTCAGCGCGTCGAAGACGATCGCCCCCGAGAGGTCTCCCGTGCGCGAGATCGTCACGGTGACGTTGCCGGAGGCGTCCGGCCGCCACGAATCGCGCGGGAGGAGGAGGGTTGTCTTCTGCGCGAGGTCGAGCGATCCGACGGCCGCGCCGTTCACGGAAACGGCCACCGTCGCGGAGTCTCCGGTGCCGGCGAGGATCGGCGAAACGGCGAGCGCCACGGTCTTGCCGGCCTCATGGGCGGCGAGCGGCGACGAGAGCGAGAGCGAGGGTTCCTGCGCGGTGAGAGCCTTGCGCATCCTGTTCCACGGCTGCGATTCGGGCAGGTAGGGGTCCGACACCGGAACGCCGGCGTCCAGGCCGTCGTTGAACTCGTCGCCGGAACCGTTCGCCGCGCCGACCGTCCACTTCGCGCCGTGCCGCCCGGCCATGACCTCGTATTTCTCCGCGTCCGTCAGCGCGCGGTCCCAGATCTTGAGGTCGGCGATTGCGCCGCGGAACGCGCGCGTCGTCTCGGCCTGCGGGCTGGAATCGTGGTACAGGCCGAGGGCCACGTTCGGCGAATCGAAGAGGAGCGGGACCGACTTGGAGACGGTCTGCGTCACGAGGGCGGGACGCCCGGTCGTGGCGTTGGTGCAGCAGGAAGCGGTGACGGAGTACCCGGTGTTGCCTGCGTTTTGCGCGAACGTCACGAAAGCGTCCGTCCACTCGCCCTGCGCGATCCTGCAGTTGGCGAATTGGCCGGAGTCCTTGGCGCCGCGGAACCCGAGGACCGGCACGCCGGCCGAGTTGGTGTTGACGTAGACGCTCGTCCCGCAGTCCGCCCATCCGCTCGCGGCCGTGCCGTTGTTGATCATGTACGCGGGCATGGCCGTTGTCGCCTCGCCCATGCCGTCCCAGCGGAAGCGGACGTAGAAGGTCTGCGTCTCGGCGTGCGTGGCGGCGTTGGAGAGGACCACGCCCGTGACGGCGCTCTTGAGGCCGTCGGCGGAAGTGTTGTCCTGGTAGAACCGCAGGACGCGGGCCTCGCCGGACGTCGCCCGGAAAAGCGGGTTCGTGACGACAGCCGTCTCCTGCGCCGGGAGCGTGACTGCCGCGTAGGCGGCGCCGTAGGACTGGAAGCCCCTCGCGTCGCCGAAACCGGCCGCGACCGGCGCCGGGGAGGAGAAATCGAGGGCGTTGCCGATCTCGCCGGGGCCGAGGAGGCCGTCGCCGTCCAGGTCGCCGCGGAGGTCGAGGCTGAAAGCCGCGTCGGCGAGGACGCCGCCGGCGGATTCCGGCGCGGCGGCCCACAGCCACGTGACGCGGACCTTTGCCGCGGGGTCCGTCGCCGCGAACGCGCGGGACGCCCGGACCACGGGCTCGGACCACGCGGAGCCGTTCCACGTTTCGAGCGAATGGCCCGCGCAAACGCGGACGACGCCGTCCACCGTCGCCGTCTCCGGCGCAGTGAACACGTACCCGTCGCCGTCGATCGCGTAGGCGCCGGCGGCCTCGTTGCCCTCCGCGCCCTGAAGCGACGTCGCGACGACCACGTTGGTGACGGGAATGCCGCCGAAGAAGCGCGCTTCGTCGATCTCCCTGTTGGCCGCGAGTTCTTCGGCCGTGAGCGCGCGGCCGTAGATGCGGACGGCCTTGACCGTGCCGACGAGCGTCCTGCGGAACCAGCTGTAGACGTTGTTGCTCGCCGCCGAGCCGTAGCAGCTGCCGACGGAGATCCTCTGCGACCCCGGAACCTTGTTGGCGAACGCCTTGGACGTGCCGGGGGCGGCGCTTTCGAACACGCTCGCGCTACCGTTGTCGACCCGCGCCGTGGCGTATTTGCCGCCCCACGACGCGATCGTGACGCCGGGATTCGAGTTCGCGGCCTTGAAATTGAGAACCGGCGTGGAGGCGTTGGCCCCGTAGTAGAACACGAACTTGTCTCCCGCCGTCGCGCACCCGACAAGGGCCGGCCACGAAAGCGCGGAGTTCGACTTGTACCGCGCGACCAGCGCCGACGGGGAGACGTCGCACACCACCTGCACGGTGATGTTCGAAGACAACGCGATCGCGTCGTCCGAGAGGGCGTACGTCGATCCGTCGAAATAGTAGCCGTCTGCGGTCCACCCCGGAACGCCGGAAACGATGCTCGCCGTCGAGCCGTAGACGGAATCCGGGTCCACCTGCCCGAACGACGCCGCGTTGCCGGCCGCGAGGTCGATCCACTTTTCGGCCGAAGAGTCGTGCGCCTTGAGCGCGCCGGCGTTGCGGATGCCGTCGAAATGCAGCAGGAGGGCGTCCTGCGCGGCGTAGTTGCCGGTTTCGTACAGCAGCCCCGCGACGGAAACCGCTGGCGCGCCGGCGAAGGCGAGGGTGCAGACCGTTGCAAGAAGGCCGGCGAATGACCTGGATCGGCTTTTCTCTGGCGATGCGTTCATTTTCGGATTCTCCTGTTTTGCGGTGAAAAACGGCGCGGAACGGCCGCCCGGTGCTTCCGATTCTACCATTTGCGGATCGGCAAAAGAGCAACTTTTTGTGAAAAAATGATTTTCAGAAGCGGGCCTTGCGCCACTCGCGCATGGACATTCCGAAACGGGCGCGGAAGAGCTTTCGAAGCTCGTAGTCGCAGCCGAAACCGCAGAGGGCGGCGATGGCGCCGATCGGCACGTCGGGGCGCGAAAGAAGGACCTGGACCTTTTCGAGCCTGACATGGAGGATTTCGTCGAGGACGGAGTGGCCGAGCGCCTCGCGGAAGCGGCGCTCGAAGAGGTTGCGGCTGCCCGGGAACCGCGCGGCGAGCGCGCGGGCGGTGAGGCCGTCCGCCGCCTCGCGCCGGATCATGGCGACCGCTTCGAGCGCGAACGGCTCGCGGCGGCCGTGG
This sequence comes from Kiritimatiellia bacterium, assembly GCA_017476965.1. Lineage (GTDB taxonomy): Bacteria > Verrucomicrobiota > Kiritimatiellia > RFP12 > UBA3636 > UBA3636. The sequence continues at coordinate 5,747 of JAFUXX010000294.1, forward strand.
CCGCGCGTCGAATCGCGGCGCACGGCCATCACGGGGCCGAAGAAGGCGACCCCGCGGAAATTTTCCCCGAGCGCCCTGGCGGTGATGAAACCGGCGGCTTCCCTGTCGATCTTGACCGAGGAAATCCGGGACATGGTCCCGGGGCGCTCCGCGGTGCGCTCGAAGCCGTCCGCGCCGACTATGGTGTTCATGCGCGGGACGGCGCGTTTGGCGGCGGCGAACGCGGCGGCGACGTCGCACGCGCAGTTGTCGTTGGCGGCGAACACCGCGCACCGCGGCGGCAGGGCCGCGACCCAGCGGCCGA
>JAFUXX010000295.1 GCA_017476965.1 Kiritimatiellia bacterium
CCTCGAAGCCGCCGAGCGCGGTCTGGAGGTTCTCGACGGTGCGGCAGAGCGCCTTCATCTGCGCGCCGTTCTGCTCGCGGTCGATGCGCCGCAGGCCGATGTCGGCGAACGCCGCGGCGGCCTCGTTCGTGGAGGGCGTGATGGCGTTGGCGACCATCCAGTTCCAGGCCGCGCCCATGCCGGTGCGCGTTGCCCATTCGCCGTAGCCGAAGGCCTCGGTTCCGTCGGCGTCGAAGTAGCCGCCGCGGAGGTCGCCGGCGTTCTCCTTGTACGCCTTGCGGGCGGTGAGCGACATCGCGTCGAGCCCGACCTGCGCGAGCTTCACGGCGGCGTCGGCGAACTTCGCCTCGTCCTGGTAGTCGACGTTCACCGCGGTCTGGTCCATGAGCATCTCGGTCATGGAGGCGGTCCAGTCGACGTAGGGGTTCCTGAGGAGCCGGTAGTAGCCGGCGAGGGCCGAGAGGTAGTGGCCCCAGGCGTCGCCGTGGCCCTGCGGATACTGCGCGGCGGCGCAGTTGACGTCCATCACGCCGTCGCGCGCCCGGATGCCGTAGTTGTTCACGTAGGCGGCTTCGCCCTCGGTCATGCCCTTGGTGAAGTTCCAGAGCAGGCGGTTGTAGCAGGGGGCGGCGGTGAGCTTCGGGAACTGCGTCGCGGAAGTGCGGCCGCGCAGGAGCGCGAGCTCCTCGTCGAGGAGCGTCGGCACCTGGTTGGCGAAGCAGAAGACGCCGGCGGCGGCCGGCTGGCCGTCCGCCGACCCGACGAGCGGGTTCTTGGCGTCGGAATACGCCTCGGCGCCGAGGAGCGAGTAGAACTCGCCCAGGCGGGTCGTGGCGAGGATGAGCTGCTTGGAGAGATCGACGTTCTCGCCGCCGGCCGCGACGAGGATGGACTCGGCCTTGTTGAAGATCGTCTGGTAGAGCTCCAGCAGGCCCACTTCCTTGAGGTTCTCGTTGTTGAGCGCCACGTCGCCCTGGTAGGGGCCGCCGATCTGCTCGAGCATCGAGTAGGCGATGTCGCTCGGGTTGTCGTAGAAGTCCTCCACGCGCTGCGCGAAGGGCGTGACGGCGTTGAGGACGCGCTGCACCCAGCCTTCGGCGAGCTGCTCGTCCGTCCAGCCGGACCAGCCCGTGCCGACGGTTTCGGCGGCGAGCGTGCCCTCCTTGGCGCGGTAGCGCATCGCGTAGTAGGTGTTCACGTAGTCGCGCACGTCGGAGCTTTCGCCGAGCTGCAGCGACACGAGGCCGGGGGCGGCGCCGGGGACGGTCTTGTCGGTCCACGCGGCGGAGTCCTTGTCCGTCGAGAGCGTCCCGTCGGCGTTGGGCGTCGCGAACTTCCACTGGAACTCGTAGTCGTTCGCGGCGTCGCCGAAGGGCGTCCGGTAGAGCAGCGTCAGGCGCTCCGAGAGCTTGTTGAGCGGGTCGGTGAGGACGGCGATGCCGTCGAGGTAGAGCTCCGGCGCGACGCGGATGACGTGCATCGACACGGGCAGCCCGGGGTTCACGACCGACGGGTCGGGGTTGTCGTTCTCGATGAGCGTGACCCAGCCGTCGCCGGCGCCGTTGGCGACGAGCGCGTAGTGGTCCTGCGGCGCGTAGACGGTCGAGGGCAGGACGTCCGTGGCGGTCCAGCTGAAGTAGCCGGTCACGTACTGCGCGTCGACCCACGGGAGCTTGTTCCCCGCGATGGCGCGGTCGCGCAGGTCCTCCCAATCGCCGATGAGCGCGGACATGCCGGAGAGGTCGTAGTGGCGCTGGGCGGCCTCCTGCTTGGTGGGCTGGTGCAGGCGCTTCCAGTCGTTGGAGAGGATGTGCATCGTCGCGACGGGCGTGAAGGTTTCGTCGACGTAGAACTCGCCGTTCGTGCTCGTGACGGCGAAGTAGCCGCTTTCGGCGTCGATGACCGGGACGGCGTTCGTCTCGACGAGCTTCTGCCACTTCTTGAACGCGTTTTCGGAGGGGAAGATGTAGCTGAAGTAGCTCCGGCACTCCGTCGTGAACGGCTCGGTGGAGGCGCGCACGGAGGGCAGGACGGCCGTCGTGGCGAGGACGTCGACCGCGGCGTCCCAGTCGGCCTTGCGGTCGGCGGTAATGGGGCAGATCGCCTTCAGCGCCTCGCGCTCGGAGTCGGTGAGGACGTTGAGCTCGAGATACGAGCCGCCGGACTCCTTCTCGACGAGCTGGCCGACGAGGTTCATGCGCTTGGAGACGTCGGCGTTGGTGTCGACGTAGAAGCGGTCGGAGATCGAGGGCGGCAGGCCCGTGAAGTAGTACTTGCCCTTGCGCAGGAAGCACGTGCCGGAGGAGCCGAGCGTGAAGCCGTATTCGCCGGTGAAGTCGCCTTCGATCCAGAGCGGGGCGCTCTGCGCCACGGTCGGGTCGATGAGATCGACCACGGTGCGGGCGGCGGCGGCCACGTCCGGGTCGGCCGACGCCGCGGGGTTCGGGTAGGCGATCGCCATCGACGCGGCGTTCCACACCTCCGGCAGGCCCGCCGTCGCCTTGGTGAGCACCTGCGCCACCTTCATCGTCGGCACGCCGTTCGTCGCGGGCCAGGAGGAGACCCAGTTCCACGGGATCGACGTTTCGAGGTTCCTGAGGTTCTCCGCCGACGGGTTCGGGATGTCCACGCAGTTCATCCAGCCGACGCTCGTGCCGGGCTCGAGCTGTTCGTCTCCGAGCGACGGGCAGTAGAAGCCGTCCTCCATCGCGTAGGAGTAGAGCGCCATCGCGGAGCCGTCGCGCCGCGCCCAGGCCGCGCCCTTGCGGTCCACGTACACGACGTTCGCGTCGTCGAACGAGTAGAGCGACGAGTAGGAGTTGAAGGTCGTTTCCGCCGTGCCGAGGACGCCCACCGGGCCGGGGACGAACATGCGGTTCCCGGCGACGACCGAGCAGCTGAAGTCGGGGTGCGCGGGCGAGGTGGTGACGACGCGGTAGGCCTGCATCGCGCCCTTGCCGTCCTTCGCGAACTGCGCGAGGACGACGGGCTCGGAGGAGTCGTCCGTGTTGAGGTCGTTGCGCACGGCCCAGACGACGTAGTCGCCGTTCAGGTTCAGGAAGGCGTGCTCCTCGTTCGGGTTCCAGCCGATCGCATCGCGGTCGTTCTGGTAGTAGATCGAGGGCTCGACGCCCGTGGCGGAGCTGAGCTTTCCGTCGAACGGGCGCGGGCTGCCGCGCCCGGCCACCGAGAAGCCCTTCGCCACGAGCTGGTAGCCGTGGCCGGAGCCGTCGGCGGCGGTCCGCTCGGAGGTGTCGCCCGCCGCGGCTTCGAGGTCCGTGTCGGCGAAGAGGAAGCGGACGGCGTCCTCCGGATTGGCGCCGGTTTCGTCGAGGCACCAGATTGCGAGGTCGTCGAGCTCGAAGCCACCCGCGGCGCGTTCGCCGCCGGCCGCGCCGAGCGCGAGATCCGCGCGCTTGCCCGCCCAGTCGTCCGGCAGGGCGAAGGCGACGTCCGTCCAGCCGTCGTCGCGCACGATTTCGACGGTGTCGCGCTCCACGCCGTCGAGCGAGCTCTTGAACACGAGGTTCGTCTCGGTGATGTCGGCAAGCGAGACGGCGAATGTCGATTTGCCCGCGGTTACGGTCGCGACGCGGCCGGTCGCCGTGCCGAGAGCCATGTCCGAGGTGTAGATTTGGAAGCCGACGCGGTTCGCGGCGCCGGCGAGCGGCACGGTGCCGCTCGTCTTGGCGTAGGCGTCCTTGCCGAGGAACAGGAGCGAGCGGCCGCCGAAGGCGGTCATGTCCGGGTCGGCCGAACCGAGCTTCGAGGAGAGCACGATTTCGGGCAGGAGGCCGGGGCGGAGCGTCTCCGCCCACGTGAAGCGGTAGCGCTCCACGAGGCCCGGGTAGGTGATCGGCACCGGCATGCCGGGCAGCTGGATCGTGCCGCGCCACCACACTTCGACGGGGTTCAGGCTCTCGTTCACGCCGTAGATGGCCGAGACGAGGTCCTCGTAGGGGTCGTCCACGTCGCCAGTTCCGCCGGCCGTCTCGGTCGCGGCGACGATGTCGTCCTGCAGGTCGCCGGCGTCGGTCTGCGCCGGCTCGTGGTAGAGGCGCGGGTTCCAGTTGCGGCCCGTCGAGGCGGGCCCGTAGATGTAGCCGGGCAGCGAGGAGTCCATGAGGCGCGCCGCGGCTTCGGCCGTGCCGGCCGCCGCGTCCGTGAACATCGTCGCCTCTAAGCCGATCGGCCAGTCCGCGACGATCGCGCCGTCGCCGGTCGAGGCCAGCACGTCCTCGCTCGTGCGGTAGCGCGACTGCATCGGCAGGTACCACGGGACGTCCTGCGCCTGCGTCATGAGCTTGAGCAGGAACTTGCCCTGGCCGCTCACGGTCACTTCGCCGGACGAGGAGTCCGTCTGCGCCACGAGCGAATCCGGGTACTTGTAGCCCAGCACCTGCGCCGTGTAGTTGGTCGGGATCGCCCACGCAAGGCCCGGCTTCGCGGGATCGTCCGCGATGACGAGCCGGTAGGTGTCGGCCGGCCAGGAGATGAGGTAGTTGTCGTTCTCAAACGTCCACAGCACCCCCATCGGGTCGGACGTCTTCCAGTAGATGTCGGCCTTCCACGGCATCGCCATGTTGAGGGCGCCGCTCGTCGTCTTGTCCGTCGGCGCGATCGCGTAGATCTTGCCGTGGTGCTCGTTCGAGAGCTCCTGGCCGTTCGGGGCGGCGAAGCGCTCGACGTAGGGCGCGTAGAGGTCGTCCTTGTCCGCTTCGGCCCCCTTGTTCACGACGCCCTTGAGGTCGGCGATGTCCCAGCCGCCGCCGACGGGCCGCAGCTCGGAGCCGACGGTCGCCTGGATCGTGTTAACGGCCGGGGGCGTGATCTCCACGACGATGGCGGCGACCATGTGGTCCTTCGTCTCCGTGTCGTAGTAGGCGAGGACGAACTGGCCCTTGGGGCAGTCGAACGTGCCGGCCTCCTCGTCCACGATGTAGCGCGCCGTGAGCATGTGCGACGTTGCGGGGTCGTAGTCGAGGCCCCATACGACGTTCGACGTGGCGTTGGCGCCGGAGCCCGTGGTCTCGTAGCGCGGCGTGATGACGGCGGGGTCGCCGAAGAAGCGCACGAAGCGGCCCGTGAGGTCGATGAACGGGGCGCTGTTGCCCTCGTCGCGGCGCGTCGCGAAGAGCCGGTAGGGGCGCGCCGACGTCGCGGCCGAGAAGGCGTAGACGCTCGTGACCCTCGAACCGTCGGCGAGCACGAACGGGATCTCCATCACGCCGGGGCGGGTGACGAGGAGCGTCTCGGCGAGGTTCGTCGTGCCGCCGACGACCTGGACGTAGCCCCCGGAGGCCGCCTCCGACGCGCGGATCGCGTCGAACGTCGCCGCCCAGTCGATTTCGTCCTCCCCGCGCGGGAAGCGCTTGAGGAACTCGCCCACCTTCGCGTCGGGCGGCTGCTCGGAGATCATGCGCCCGACCGACCAGGCCGAGAGCGACCACGTCGCGGACGCGTCGGTCGCGCTCGCCGACGAGTTGTCCGCGTCGGCGTTCGTGCCGGAGGCCGCCGTGGGATAGGCCGCCGCTGGCGCTTCGTAGTCGGCGTGGCCGAAGACGGCGATGCCGGTCTCCTCCATGCGGATCGCGCTGTCCGTCGCGCTGTCCGCCAGCGCGGGGGCGGCGCACAGCGCCGTTGCCAAAAAAATTGCTTTCTTCATTTCTTGTCCCTTTCGATTGCAGCCGATTGCCATCGATCGCCACCGATTGCCGTCTTTCACTTCTTGTATCCCCATACGGTGACGCCCACTTCGCCGCTCTCCCACGTGGGGGCGCGGACCTCGTCGCCGGGCCGGACGAACTGGATCGTCGCCGGGATGCGCAGGGTCGAGCGCGACGGACCAGAGCAGTGGACCATCGCGACGCCTTCGCGGTCGGCCGTCCAGAGCAGCTGCCCGACCACGACGCCGTTCGTCGTCGCCACGCGCGCGGAGTCGCCCCACGCCGTCACGCCCGCGCCGCGCCAGATCGTCGTCTCGCGGCCTTTCTCGATGTCGAAGGGCTTCACCTCCACGGAGACGCTGCCTTCCACGCGCACCGTCCCGGAAGCCTCCAGCGACCCGGCCGTGATCTTCTCCGCGATGAGCGCGTTCGCGCCGAGCGTCCCCACCTTGATGTCGCTCGCCGCGCCTTCCGCGACGAGCGCGCGGTTCACGCTCGCGACGGACGCGAACGCGCGGCGCGGGGCGAGCGGCGAAAGCGCGTCGCCGACCGTCAGCTCCACGTGCGTCAAGTCGTTGGACGCGAAGGCGCAGGCGAGTTCGTCGTTTCCGAAGACCGCCTCGAACGAGCCGTCCGGGTTGATCGGCACGCCCGTCACGTCGCCCGACCAGAGCGGCGTCGTCGCCGACGCGGAGTCGTAGACCTTGACGGTCATGTCCTTCTTGAGGCCGCTCGTCCATTCGCCGAAGTTCGAGAGCACGCCGCGGTAGACGAGGCGCGTGATGCCGCCTTCGAGCGTGCGGGGCACCGCCTTCCACCGGGCGTAAAGCGTCGTGTTCTCCTGCAGCGCCGAGGCGGAATTTGCATCCATCGCGAATTCGTAGTTCTCGTCATAGACCTGAACGCCATCCTCTGTGTAGTATCCTTGGAAAACATCATTCCCATGTCTGGGCGCGATTGGCGGAGCGTCAGACGAACCTTCGAGGCTTGCTCCGTCGGAAACGAAGGAGAAGGAGAATACCAGCGTCTTGTCGATCGTCAGGCTGCAATTCCTGAATTTCGGGCCGTAGTAACCAGCCCAATTGACGCTGTCCCGTCCATTGATCTCGTATTTTAGTTTGCGCGTGGCGGAATCGAGCTGGAACGAGTCCGAGAATCCGGCCGGAGCGGAGATCAGTTCGCCGGTCCTGTCCATGATCGTATGTTCGTGAAGCGTGTCCCCGCTCGCGTCGAGTTCATAGACCTTGACGTTGCATATCTTGCTGCCGCTGTTGCTGTTGTCTTTCTGGACATTGGCCAAAACGATGCCGGAGGCCGTCACGGTCGGATTGCCCTGGATGTCGCTCTCCGAAAGCCCAAAATCCGAGAGCGTCACCGTCTGCCAGAGCTGGCAAGCGTGGTAACTTGACGCGAACCAGCCTGCGCCATCGTCTGTCGTTTGAATCGAGAAGGTTTCGCCGGCGTCCGTGTAGGTATTCGTCCATCCGTCCAGCGTCGTGCCTTCGCCGTTGGTCAGGATTTCTATCTGCACAGCCTGCGCGGAAAGCGCGGCGGCGACCGTCATTATTGCAAAGAGTTTCGTTTTCATTGGTCGTTTCCTTTCGCTCATTCCTTCACCCCGAAGTAGACAAACTGGGCCTTGTAGCCGACGGAACCGCCGTTTGCGTGGAGGGTGACGGCCTCGCCCTTGCGCACCGGGACGGTCCAGACCGCGGTGCGCGGGCCGCCGCTGCCGAGCGCGCCCATGGGGGTCACGGTGGTGCCGCCGACCGTGAGGCCGACCTGGCGCGACGAGGCGTCGCCCGCCTCCGCGCGCACCTGCACGAAGCCGTCGTATTTCGCCGTCCACGATTTGGTGCCGCCGGAGAGCGAACCGGAATCCTCGCCTTCGCCGCCGCCGATGGTCTTGTTGGAGAGGTTCGCCATCTGCGAGCCGCCGTCCTTCGAGATGGAGCCGAGGAGCCGCAGGGCGCCGCCGCGCACGTTCACGTCGTCGAGCGTGATGTCGCGGAAGCCCGCGAGCGAGCCGGCGCCGAACGCCTCCCCGCCGACGGCGAGGCCGGTCGTGACGAGGCTGTCCGCAAGCGCCGTGGTGACGCGGATTTCGTCGCCGGGCAGATACACGTCGCTTTCGTCCGTCGCGATCGCCGATGCGCTCGACGCGACGAGCGCGTAGGGCGAGGTCGCCACGATCATGCGGGGATCGCCGGGAATCCCGTCGATCCGGACCTCCGTGACGTTGTGGGTGTAGAGGTCGCTGCCGTCCACCTCGACGGCGGTGCCGAAGACGGCGTCGCGGTTCGTCTTCACCTCGAGCGGAACGCCCTCGGCGGCCGTCCCGTCGTCGTAGACCACCGTCGCGGTCGCCTGGACCGTCGCGTCGGCGAGGCCCCACGCGACGCCTTCGACGTTCACGACGGGCGGCTGCGCGCCGGTCGCGATGCGGATCGCGCCGCGCACGGGGGCCATGCGCGCCCCGTGGAGCTGGTCGATGCCGATCGGCATCGTCGCAAGGTCGGCGCTGTCGCCGTAGAGCAGCTCCGTCACGCCGTTCGTGACGATGGCGATGTTGTCGAGCCGGTAGTCGTAGCGGACGAGCGCCGCGTCGCGGTTGCCGCTCGCCGAGGACTGCACCGGCTCGTACCAGATCTGGCGCACGCCGAGGAGGTCGTCCGCCTGCGGCGGGTTGAGGATCTCGGCCTGCGCCTGCGTCCCGAGCGACGAGCAGACGGAATGCGCCGCGCCGGCCGCCACGGCCGCGCCGCCCGCGGGCTTCGCGACGAGCGTGTTGAGGAACCACGTCTCGACGCCGGGGGCGCTCACGAGCGCCCCGGCGCCGCTTGGCACGAGCGTGCAGTGGATGAAGACGAGCGGGGCCCTGGCGGAGTGGACCGCGCTGCCGTCCGCCGCCTTGTTGCGCGAGAAGGTGCAGTTGACGAACGCGGCGTAGGCCGAGGTGTCCGCCAGCGCGACGGCGCCGCCCGCCCCCTCCGCCTCGTTGTCCGCGAACGTGCAGTTGAGCGCCGCGAGCGTCGCGTCGCGGCCGCCCTGGATCGCGCCCTTGTTGCCGATGAAGGAGCAGTCCTCGACCGTCAGCCCGCCGCTGTGCGCGACCGCCGGTTTCGGGCAGCCCCTGAAGTTGAGGCACCGCAGGCTCGCGTCGGAGCCGGAGAGCTGCAGCGCGCCGAAGGCGCCGCCCGCCGTGATCGTCACGCCCCGGCCGTCGTTGAAGCCGTCGATCTCGATCGGCGAGGTGCCGGCGTCCGCCGCGATGGCGCTGCCGAGCGTGATGACGTTCTTGCCGTCCTCCGCCGGAAGGTCGAACTCGACGCGGCGCACGCCGCTCGTACCCGTGAGCGCGGCGTCGGCGCACAGCGCGCGCATCGCGTCGCGCAGCGTGATCCTGCCCTGGCCGAGATTTTCGCCGTCCTCGTTCGTGTTGACGACGAGCATCGTGGGGGCGACCTCCCAGTGCGCGTAGAGGCTCGCCGAGTTTTCGACGCTCTCCCAGACCGGCGAGGACGCCGCGCCGTCGGGGCCGTAGATGCAGGTCCCGCCCGTTTCCGCCGTGAAGTAGCCGAGGAAGCGGTAGCCGTTGCGCGTCACGTCCGGCGCGCCCGGCATCGGGAGCATCAGCGACGCCGAGGCCGTGCCGACCTCGGCCCCTTCGGAGAAGAAGTGGAGTATCGTCGTGTAGAGCGCGGACGTCACCGGCGCAAGCGGCGTGTTGCTCGCGCGGCGCGGGGTCGACGTGAACTGGACGGACGGGCCGATCACGAGCGTGCCGTTGTCGCCGCGC
>JAFUXX010000296.1 GCA_017476965.1 Kiritimatiellia bacterium
CCGCCCGTCGCGGATCCGGACGTCTCGCGCGTGGCCGCGGCCGGAATCGCCCTCCTTTCCGCGGGACGCGACGGAGCCGCGCTGGCTCACGCCCGCTGGATCGCGGCGCGGACGTTTTCCGTGGATGGCGCGGCGAACGGCGGCCCGGCGCCGCACGACGCCGCCTTCGATCCCGAAAGCGCGCTTCTCGTCGTGCTGTTCGCGGCGCAGTTGCCGCCGGAAACGACGCCGTTTCCGGTCGATTGGCGCAACCGCGTCGCGGACCGTCTGCTCGCCGCGCAGGAATGGGACGCCGAAAGCGGCGCGTTTTTCTGGAAAGACGGCGGCGGCGACCCCGTGCGCGGCACGCGCCTTGCCGTTCTGGCCGCGCGGCTGCTGCTCGCCGCGCGCTGAAAGAAAAAGTCAGCGGTCGAAACGCCAGTCGTGCGGTTCGTCGCCCTCGTACCGCATGTAGCCGTGGAACGGGCGCGGATCGGAGTCGAACACCAGCGGCAGGAAGAGGCGGTCGCCCTTCCACATCGGGAGCGAGCCGATTTCGTCGACCGGGACCCACGAGAGCGTGCCTTCCTCGTTGTCGGCGAACGGTTCGCCGCGGAAAGAGTCGACCACGAACACGAAGCCGAGCCACTCGGTTTTGGAGGGGCCGAAATCCGACCAGCAGACCGTTCCGCGGAGGCGCATCGACACGACTTCGAGACCGGTCTCTTCGCGGATTTCGCGCTTCATGCACTCCGCCACGCCTTCGCCGCGCTCCAGGTGGCCGCCGACGCCGTTGTACTTGCCGAGGTTTTCGTCCGACTCGCGGTACGTGCGGTGGACCATGAGCACCTTGGCGCCGTCCGGCGAAAGGATGTAGCCGAGCGTGCCGACGACGGGCCTGTGCCGCTCCGGAGCGCTCACGCGCGGGCCTCCTCCTCCGCGGCGAGGTACGCCGCGAGGGAAATCTTCGCGATGGCCTTGCGCACGCGGCCGCAAGGCGCGGAGGGATCGGCCACGCCGGGCTGGTGCGCCTCGGAGGACGGCCACAGCACGGCGAAACGGCCCGGGCGCAGCGAGACGACGTCCGTCCCGGCGGCGCCGTGGCGCAGCCACGCGACGTCCTTCGCGGGATCGTGCGCGGCGACGGTCTGCATCGATCGCGGATCGCCGACGTGCATCAGCTCCGCGCCTTCGAGGCAGCACTGCACGTCGACGTACTTTTGGTGCAGCTCGAAGCGGACCTCGTCGAACGGGTGCGGCGCGTATTCGTCCACGTTCACGAACAGGCGGTCGCCGTCGATTTCGTGGCGGCCGGGCGCGGCCGTCGCCGCCTCGCGGCCCAGCCATTCGAGCGCCTTGGCCAAAAGGGGATTGACGCGGCCGCGGAGGCCGGCGGAAGCGATTTCTCCAGTAGTCATTTTTGCGCGGACTTTGCGTCCGTCCCGGATGTTTCGAGAATGCGGCGCACGATGGCCGTGGTCGAAAGGCCCGGCACCATGTCGGCGAGCGCCACGCGCCCGCCAGCGGCTTCCACCACGTCGCGGCCGCTCACGTAGTGGGCCCAGTCCCTGCCCTTGACGAGGACGTCCGGAAGGATCCGCGCTATGAGGTCGCGGGGTTCGTCCTCGTCGAACACGACGACATAATCGACGAAACGCAGGCACGCGAGCAGCTTCGCGCGGTGTTCCTGCGCCACGACGGGGCGCGACGGCCCCTTCGCGCGGCGGACGGACTCGTCGGAATTGAGGCCGATGCACAGCGCGTCGCCCTGCGCGCGGGCGAACTGCAGGTAGGTCACGTGGCCCGCGTGGAGAATGTCGAAGCACCCGTTCGTGAAAACGAGTTTTTTCCCTTCGGCGTGCAGCCTGTCCCGCTCCGCGCGCATCGCGGCGGCGTCGAGGATTCTGCCTTCGAAATCGGATGAGTCCATGTTTTGCCGGTCTCCCGCCGCACCGCGCGGCGGCGGCGCGGATTCTACCGCAACTTCCGGCAAACGGAAAGCGGCGTCAGACCGTGCGGGAAAGCTGGTCGAGCGCGAGGGAACGCAGGAGCGCCGCGGCCG
>JAFUXX010000030.1 GCA_017476965.1 Kiritimatiellia bacterium
CCACGGCCTCGTGCCGGCGGAGTATCCGCCCGCGCGCGTCAAGCGCGCGACGGTCGGCGCCGGCGCCGCTTCCAAGGACCAGGTGCAGCGCATGATGCAGAGGATGTTCGGCTTGCCGGACCTGCCGCAGGAGGACTCCGCCGACGCGCTCGCCATCGCCATCACGCACGTCCACGAGCGCCGCCTCCGCCTTTTGGCCGGGCCGCGCCGCCGCCCGTGACGTCCGCTGCCGACCCCAACCCCGCGACATTTCCGTGAAACGCGAACCCCCGCCGCCGCCGAATCTCCTCTGGCCGCTGATCGCCGCCGCCGCGCTGGCCGTACTGCTTTTCCTGCGCAGCCGCCTCGCGGACATCGCCGCCGCGTCCGGCGCAGGCTGATCGGCTAATCGCGCGCCGCGGGGGACCTTTTTGCGTTTTTCGCCCGGAGCGCGGCGACCAAACCGGCGAAATCCGGCGGGGGCGGCGCTTCGAAGCAAAGCGTCTCCCCGGTGGCCGGGTGCGGCAGAGCGAGCCGCCAGGCGTGGAGCATTTGGCGCCCTGGGCGGAAGGGCAGGACCGAATCCGCGGCGGCGGAGCCGTAGTCGCGGTCCCCGGCCACTGGGCAGCCGATCGACGCCATGTGCACGCGGATCTGGTGCGTGCGGCCCGTGTGGATGCGCACGCGGAGCAGGGCCGATTCGCCGAAATCTTCGGCGACTTTCCAGTCCGTCGCCGCGGGCTTGCCGGCAGGCGGCTCCACGACGGCCATCTTTTTCCTGTCGCGCGGACTGCGCCCGATGTTCGTTTCGAGGCGGCCGGCCGCGGGCTCGGGCACGCCGCACGTCACGGCGAGGTACGTTTTGCGGACCGTTCCGGCCTTGAACGCGGTTTGCAGCGCGGCCAGCGCGGCGTCGTTCTTCGCGACGACGAGCAGGCCTGTCGTGTCGCGGTCGAGTCGGTGGACAATGCCCGGGCGCATTTCGCCGCCAACGGAGAGCACGCCTGGGCAGTGGTGCAGCACGGCGTTGACGAGCGTGCCGTCGGGGTGTCCGGCCGCGGGGTGGACGACGAGGCCGGCGGGCTTGTCGACCACGAGGATGGAGTCGTCCTCGTGGACAATGGCGAGCGGTATGTCCTGCGGCACGAGACCGGCCGGTTCCGGCGGCGGCTCGTCGAGGAAAATCTTCATGCCCGGTTCGACCGGCTTTTTGCCCGAAAGCGCGGCGCCGCCTTCGCCGCGGGCCGAACCTTCGGCGATGAGCCGTTTCGCGCGCTCGCGCGAAATGCCGACCGCCGCCGCGAGCCAGGCGTCGAGGCGCGGGGCGGGGGAGGGGACTTCCGCCGGGACTTCGAACGTTTCCATTCCGCAGCCGGTCACGGAACCTTCGCCGCGCGGGCTTCGCGGCGCGCGGACTCGGACTTCCAGAAGTCGCGCAGGTCGCGGGCGAATTTCCGCAGGAACTCCGATTCGCGCGACGTTCCGCCCATCTTGAACGCCGCCGCCGTGGCCGCCCGCGGGTCGCCGGTGCGCTCCATTTCCGCGAACAGCGTCGGCAGGACGTCCTTGTACGGCTGCCCGCGGAGCGACGGCGCGCCGCGGAAGAGGAAGTACGCGATGCCGTACCCGACGGCGTAGCTGAACGACGCGTCGCCGTGCGCGAGCGGCGGGTGGTAGAACGTCGCCTGGTCCCAGAGCAGCAGCTGCGACAGCATTCCTTCCCAGTCGGCGTTTTTCGAGCGCGCCATCTTTTCGAGGCGCGCGGCGTGGTACGGAATTTCGGCGAAATCGAAACCGCCCTTCTTCGGGACGTACGACGCGAAAAGTTCCGCCGTTCCCTCGTTGAACCATATCGGGGCGTTCGCCCCGCCCCACGCGGTGAAAAGGTACTGGTGGAACGCCTCGTGCCGGACGATCGAACCGAGGTCCTGCGCGCTGCGCCGCCCCGGAGGGCGGATCACCAGCTCGCGCCGCGAACCGCTGAAAAGCCCGGCAGTGTTGGCGAGCCCGAGCGGAGTGCCTTCGTCGGCGAAGTAGCGGTCGAAATCCTCGCTCTTGCGGAACACGCGCACGATGCCCGTCGAGACGAACCGCCCGCGGAAAGGCGGCACGAGCGCCGCGTAGCGCGGGAGCAGCGATTCGAGCGACGCGAGCATGGAGTCCGCCATGCGGTCCGCCGCCGGGTCGTCGCTGAGCAGGATGTAGTTCGGCGACTCCATGTACCACCAGTCGTCGAGCAGGGCGACGCTGTCGCGGGCGTGCGAGCGCGCCGGGTCGTCCGGGATGTCGTCCGCCGCGCATCCCGACGCGAAGCGCCGCTTGGCCAGCGCCTCCTGCGCCCTTTCGGAGTCGCGCCAGCCCGTGGTGCGGATCGAGCCGAGGAAGTCGTTGCGCAGCATCCTGTCGAGGTCGCGGTCGCCGGGGCGCGGCGCTTCGGCGAACGAGAAGACGAAGGCGAACCATCCGCGCGGCGCCTTGGCCTGGCCGGGGTGGTGGGGATTGAGGCGCAGCAGGAACGCGCGCGCCGCCGGGTCGGGCAGCGGCACCGAGAGGATTTTCGCGAAGCGGGACGTGTTCACGGGAATCGTTTCCGGTTCGCCCGGCGGGTCGCCGTCGAACCCCGCGAACCGCATCGCCCACGTCGCGAGTTCGCCGGGCGAGGAGTCCGGCCCGAGCGCGTTGTCCTGGTCCGCCGCCGCGCGCTCGAAAGTGTCGCGCGTGACGTCCGATCCCGCGAGCGCCGGCGGCAGTTTGGTCGCGGCGCGGGCGAATTCGATCGTGTTGCCCTTGCGGTCGGTCCACGCCGCGAGCCATTGGGAAGCGCGCCAGAGTTCGTCGCAGTTCGAGCGCTCCTCGAACCATTCGCGGTCGCCCTGCGTCCACTTGTAGCGCAGCACTTCGACCGGTTTGGCCGGGACCTGCTTAGCGCCTTGCATCGCCGGCACGACGAATCCCGCCGCCGGCAGCTGCTCCTCGCCGAAGAACCTCGGAGCGTCGCGCGGCATGGCCATGGCGCGAGACGCGAGCAGCGCCGCCGCGGCCGCCGCGGCAAAAGCGTTTTTCCGTGTTGTTCCGTTCATGCCGCGCATTGTACGCGAACGCCCCGCATTTTTCCACCCGGCCCCCGCACCGCGCGCATCGCGCCGCCGGGGGAATCCGCCCGGGGGTCGCGAAAACCCGTCCGATACCGGTATAATTGTAAAGTTGAATTTTAAAATTATACCGGTTTGCGGTCAGAATCTGGTGATTCGGGACGGGGGGGGGAATCCGGCTTTTCCATCTGACTTCCGCGAAACGTGCCTTGCGGACCGCTTGCGTCCGCGTGCACGCCCGGGAAACAGCGGAAATCCGCAAATTTTGCCGGTTACAATCCTCAAAACGACAAATTTCGGCACTTATTTGGATTACAATCCTCAAAATCGTTGACAAGACAAAGCAAGCGCCGCCACCGGCATAGCCCCCGGCTACATGATTCCACACGCGCTCCGCTCTTTCGACGCGCCCGCTCCTGGCACGGTTTCCGGACGCGGTTCCGGTCTGGGTGGAGCGGGGCGGCAAAGCGGCGGGGAATGTTCACGGCATTGCCCGGATCGCGTCCGCGAGGATGGCGGCGTGATCGAAGGCAAGCGGCGACGGAAGGGCGTCGAGCGGGAACCAGCGGGCCTCCGCCGCGTCGTCGCCAGCCCGGATGCCGGCGCCGCCGTCAGGCGGAAGGACGCACAGGAACGGACAGGAAACGACCCACCCGCGCGGGTCGCGGCCGGGGGCGCTGCGTGGCGGAAGGGGACTCGGCGTCGCGATGTCGAGCCCGGTTTCCTCTTTGCATTCGCGCCGCGCGCAGTCTTCGAGGGATTCGCCGGGTTGCATGAAGCCTCCCGGCAGCGCGAACGCGCCCTTGAACGGCTCGCCGCCGCGGCGCACGAGGAGCACCGACGCCGGGGCGTCGCCGCCGGCGGGCGCCGTGCGGATCGCCACGATGTCCGCGGCGAGCGACGGGTGCGGATACGCGTCGCAGCCGGGAATGCCGAGCGCGGCCAGGAAGCGGCGGAACAGGGCGTCGACTTCCGCGCGGTCCTTGATGGCGGCGAGCCAGCGCTCGGGAATGGCCGAATAGCCGTATTTCGCGCCGGCGAGCTGTCCGCACACGGCGCCGATCGAATCCGCGTCGCCGCCGAGATTCACCGCCGCGACGAGCGCGTCCTCGAAATTCGACGTCGATTCGACCGCCCAGAGCGCGCTTTCAAGAGTCGAAACGCACCAACCGGAGTTGTTGCAGTCTTCGCGCGTTGCGTAGGCGGAAACCGCTTTCGTTTTTCCCGACGAGGCAAGTTCGTCGAGTATTCCGGCCATGCGCCCGACCGTCTCGCGGACGCGGCGCGACTTGTGGGTGAGGTCGCTGCATTCGCGCAGGATTTCCGGCCGGCCGCACGCGCGCGCGGCGATCCACGACGGCGCGAGACGCATCACGCTGCCGTTGCCCTGCGACTCCTCGGCGCCGTTTTCGAGCGAACCGGTCTTTTCAATGGCGGCGACGCTGCTCCACGTCGCGCCGCCGACGTCGAACGCCTGCGGCAACGACGACATGAACCCTTCGCGCAGCCAGCGCACGAAGTTGCGTCCGACGTCCGCGCGGTCGAACCGCCCGAGCCGGGCCACGCTCTCCGCGACGCACAGCGCCATCGATCCGTCGTCCGTCCAGTATCCGGGCGGCGTCCCGAACGTTTCGCACGGAATCATCTCCGTCACGTGCGGATGCCGGTCCTTGTCCGTGAACTGAATCGGCGAGCCGAGGCAGTCGCCGGCCATCAGCCCCCAAAGGGCGCCGAGCGCCTTGTCGCAAGTTGGTGTCATGGCGTGGTTTTCGAAAAATTGTCGTGCAATCAAAACTCGCTATTTGCCCTTTTTCCCGCGCGCGGCGAGAATCGCGGCTCCGTTCGCCGGACCGCCGGCGCGGCGGATCTCCGCTTCGCCGATCGCGGTGTCCTCCAGAAGGTCGTGCCCCCATGCGACGGCAAGGATCACGCCATCCGTGACGCCCCATTTGCCGAGAAGAGAGACCACGGCGCGCGGATGCTCGACGTACGGCGTTTTGCCGTCTTTGCGGAATTGCCCGGCATGGCCGCGTTCGGCCAGGGCCTTGAGGTTTTCGGTGCATTTCATTTTTTCTCCCTCCGTTGTTTTGCGCCGCGTTGCGGCATCGGACACGCGCCCGGATGTCGGGCGATGCGCGAAGAATAGGCAAAGTTTATCAATTTGTCAATATATTTTTTGATAAAATTTGAAATTTGCAGTCAATTTACTTTTTCGCTACAATTTGGGGCCATGAAACGATTTCCCACAGACGACATCGGCGGCGGGAGCGCGTCCGCGATCGGCAGCGCCGTTCGCCGCATCCGCACTGACAAGGGGCTGCGCCAGGGAGACCTCGCGAAACTCACCGGGATGAGCGCGGCGCAGCTCTGCCACATCGAAAAGGACCGCAACGCGCCATCCGTCCGGACTCTTCGCCGCATCGCGGACGCCCTCGGCGTTCCGCTGTCGGAACTCGCCGTGGGCGCCGGCGAAACGGGCGCGGCGGGCGAAACGGGCGGGCCTTTTCCAGGTGCCGCGGGAGTCGGCGCCGGGAAGTCCCCGGTTGCAGCGCGCGGTTCCGCGGACGCGGCGCGCCGGGCGCGGCACAAGCGTGGAATCGGTGCGCATCGGGAGCCGGATTTCGTCGATTCGCTCCGCCCGGTCGGTCCGGTTTCGCTGGCGGATCTGCCGCGCGCCGTGCTTGCGCAGGTGCGCAAGCGCATACTGGAGTACCGCGAGGCCGAGACCGTTTCCGGCGTGCCGACGCGACCTTCCATTCCGCTTGACTTCCCGGCGGAAGTCGCGGCGGACGACCCCGAGGCGCTCGCGGTGTCCGTCCGGCGCGCGGCGGGCGTCGGAGACGCCGTCCTCTTCGACCCGATCGCGCTTTTCGAAAGCAAGGGAATCCGCGTCGTGATGGCGGATCTGCCGGAAGGCGTCGACTCCTTTGCGCTGTGGGAGGACGGCGTCCGCAACGCCTGGATGATGGTGCGGAAGGCGTCGACCGACGAGCGGCAGCTTTTCCGCGCTTCGTGCGCGTTCGCCGACATCGTGCGGTTCGTTTCGCTGGGCGCGGGCGATCCGGTGCCGGACACTCCTGCGGCGAAGCAGTTTTCGCGGGGATTCGCGGCGGCGTTCCTCATGCCGGCCGCGGCCATGCGAGAACTCTGCTACCGCCTGGCGATCGACCCCGAATCGTGGTCGTGGGAGCTTCTCCTGAGGGAAAAGCGCCGTTTCGCCGTGTCGGCCGAAGCGTTCGCTTGGCGGCTGGAGTCGCTTGGCCTTATGCGCTCGTCTCTCAAGCGGGAATTCGTCCGGCGCGCACGCGAATGGTTCGAAAAGAACGGGACCGAACCCGAGCCTTCGCGTCGCAAAGACTCTCGCCATTCTCGTTACGGCGACCTGAAAATCCTGGCCGCTCTCCGGCGCGCCGAAGCGTAGCCGCCGCGGCGGCGCGGATCAAAGGCAGCCGAGGAGGATGCCGGCGATGCCGAGGACGGCGCCGAGCGCCTGGCGCGCGGACACGCGTTCGCGCAAGACGAACACGCCGTAGGGGAAGAAGCCGGCTATGCATGCGGCGACGGCGACGGGGTAGCCCATCGCGCCGGCGCCGGACTGTTCGAGACGGTCGAGCCCGGGGAAGGTGAGGTATTTGCCCACGAGGAACGATGCCGCGCCCACGCCGAAGGACCAGAGGGCCAGCCCGCGGTATTCGCCGGGGCGGGCCGGTTCGAGTCCGTCGCCGCGCAGCTTGCGGATGCCGACGTGGACGAGCGACGCCGCCAGAAGCCCGAAATGGAGCGAAAAAGAGCGGAACGTCCCGGAGAAATCCTTGCCGCCTTCGAGGTAGGACGGCAGATTGGCGCCGCATTGGTTGACGCCGCAGAAAAACATCCCAAGCAGCGCCGCCGGCAACCACCGGCGGAGCGGGGCGGACGTCCCGACGGCGCCGCCGCGCGTGGCGTAGAGGAAGACGCTCGCCACGATGAGGACGATGCCAAGGAACCGCATCGGTGTCATCGTGACTCCGAAGACGAGCCAGCCCATGAGGAAGGGATAGACCAGCCCGGACTGCACCACCGCCCAGACGATGGAGTTCGGCCCCTCGCGCATCGCGCGGCCGAGCTCGACGATCATGAGGTAGTTGAACACGCCGCAGAGGAACGTCCCGGCCACGACGAGCGCCCACGTGGAGCGCGGGCACGGCGACTGCGGGAAGAACGCGCCGGGCGCGGCCGCCCACCCGGCGAGCCCGAAAGTCACGCTTGCGGCGCAGCTCAGTATCTGGTAGCGCACGAGGCTCAGGCCGCTGCGCTCCACGTGGCCTATCGCCGCGCCGACCGAAACCCAGACAAAGCCGGTGAGGACAAGGAAAAGGATGCCGAGAGTCATGCGTTCAAGCCGGATGCCGGAGGTCGAAAAGCGGAAGGGGAAAGGCGGACGCGCCCAATTCTGCGTCATGTGCGTTTTCTATGTCAAAGTCCCGGCGCGGGCGGCCCGCAGGCGGGTGCCTGGGAGCGCGGGCATCCTGCCCGCGAAATCCCGGCGTTTCGGCCCTTTTCCCTCTCCCGCGCCCGCAAAACACCCGCCACGCCCCGCCGCCGCGCGGACTTCTACCGCCGCAGCATCTTCCGCTTCTGGAATCCGCCCAAGTCCCGACGTCCGTCGATGTTCTGCCCCGCCGTGAATCCGACGTGAAATCTATTTTATTTTCCGCTTGACTTTCGCGGAGAAATGAAATAGATTTCATTTTCAAAGGAAACCTACGAGATGATCGAACGAAAGAAAACGCTGAAAACCCTCTGGAAATTCGCGGACAAGCGGCTCGTCAAAGTCGTGACGGGCATCCGCCGCTGCGGCAAGTCCACGCTGCTGGAGGCGTTCCGGAAGGAACTCCTGAGGAAGCGGCCCCGCGCGAACGTCGTGACCCTCGACTTCGAGTGTGCTGAAGACCGCGACGTGACCACGGCCAAAGCCCTCTACGAGCGCGTCGTCGCCTCTCTCGACGCCCGCCGCAAGAACTACGTGTTCCTCGACGAAATCCAACACGTCGAGCGCTTCGAAGAGGCGGTCGACGCCCTCTACGCCCGCAAGGACGCGGATATTTACGTGACGGGATCGAACTCGCGCCTTCTCTCCGGCGAAATCGCGACACTGCTCTCCGGCCGCCACGTCGAAATCCGGATGCAGCCTCTCTCGTTCGCCGAGTTCCTTTCGGCCCGGCCCGACGGCACCTCGCCGCGCGACGCCTGGAACGACTACGTCCTCTTCGGCGGCTTCCCCTACGTCCAGGAATTCATACCGGACCGAGAAGCCGTCGACATCTATCTCGAAGGTCTCTTCAACACGATCGTCGTGAAGGACGTCGTCCAGCGCCGCAAGATCGCCGATCCGGCGTCCCTCGAACGGATCGTCCGGTTCCTCTTCGACAACATCGGGAACGTCACGACCGTCAAGGCCGTCTGCGACGCCCTTGCCGCCGGCGGCCGCCGCATCGCCCCGCAGACCGTCGACGGCTACATCGACGGACTCGCCGAGGCGTTCGTCGTCCTGCGCGCGGACCGGTTCGACCTGCGCGGCCGCGACCTCCTCAAGACCGGCGCGAAATACTACGTGTCCGACATGGGGCTGCGCCGCCACGTTCTCGGCGGCGCGCTTCGCGACTACGGACGCGTCCTGGAAAACCTCGTCTACCTCGAGCTTCTCCGGCGCGGCCGCCCCGTCCGCATCGGCGTCCTCGGCCCGTGCGAGATCGACTTCGTCACGGGAACCGGCGCCGACCGCGAATACTGGCAGGTCGCCGCGTCGGTCCGGGACCCGGCCACGCTCGAGCGCGAACTGCGCCCGCTCCGCGAACTGCGCGACAACTACCCCAAATGGCTCGTCACGCTCGACGACGATCCCCCGATGGACCACGGCGGCATCCGCCAGCTCTCCGTCCTCGACTTCTTCCTCGGATAAAGAACTCGTCGAACGCTTAAAACACCCCGGCCCCTGACAAACCGCCGCTTCTCACGCCCGCTCCGAGCACCCTCCACACGTCTTCACCCTTATCCCGGATTTTCCGGGATAAGGGCGACCGGAACGCGCACTTGACAGCCGCATTCCACTGCGCTAGCATCTGAACCACGCGAACCAAAAGAGTGAACCATGACCGCATTGACCCTTCATGCCATCGACGACGACCTCTCCGCCGCGCTCCGGCGCCACGCCGCCGAATCCGGCGAAAGCCTGAACCAAACGGCCAAGGCGCTGCTCCGGCGCGCCCTCGGGCTGGCCGGCCCCGCGCGGCGGCCGTTGCCCGGCTTCATGCGCTTCGCCGGATCCCTCTCCGCCGCCGATGCGCGCACGATGCGCGATTTCGTCGACAAGGCGGACTTCTCGAAGGTGGATCCGGAGGACTGGAAATGAACTCCGCCGTCGTCGACACGAGCGTCCTGATTTCCTTTCTCGAACGCGACGGCCGCGCCGCTGCGTCGCTCCGCGCGTTCGACCGGCTCCTGGTTCCGGCCGCCGTGGACGCGGAATTTCGCGCCGGGCTCGACCCCGCCACCAAGTCCGGGCGACAGCGCGCCGCGCTGCTCGACGAATTCCTCGCCGAGCCCTCCGTCGGCTTTCTTCCCGCCGGCCGCGCCGAAAGCTCCAAATACGCCCAACTCCACCGCTATCTCAAAGAGCGCGGCACGCCGATTCCCCTGCACGACGTCTGGATCGCCGCCGCCGCCCTCGTCCAGGACGCCCCGCTCTGCACCTTCGACCGCCACTTCGCCCGCATACCTCTCCTCCGCCTCGCTCTCGCCCCCGTCGAATGACCCGCGTGCGATCCCGCCGCACGATCCTAGCCGAATCACTCCTCCCTCTCTCCGCCCTCGACTTCTTCCTCTCCTCCGCCCACGCCGCAAAACAGGAAGCGCTTCGCCCATGACACCGCAAGAGCAGAAACAGGCTGCACGCGACTTTGTCGCGTTCTGGACCGGAAAGGGCTACGAAAAAGGCCAGACTCAACCCTTTTGGATCGGATTGCTCCGCGTTCTTGGCGTGGAACATCCCGACCAGGGCTGCATCGAGTTCGAGGACAAGGCCCATATCGACGCCGCCCACGGCTTCATCGACGGCTACATTCCCGCGACCCACGTCCTCATCGAACAGAAGAGCCTCGGCAAGAACCTCCGCGCCGGCATCCCGCAATCGGACGGTTCGGTCCTCAAGCCCTACCAGCAGGCCCTGCGCTACTCCCAGCAGCTGCCCTACTCGCTGCGGCCCCGGTGGATCGTCACCTGCAACTTCGCCGAGTTCGACATCTACGACATGGAGCGGCCCAACGCCGAGCCGGAACGCCTTCTCCTCCAAGACCTCCCGAACGAATGCTACCGCCTTTCGTTCCTCGTCGACACGGGCAGCGAGAACATCCGCCGCGAGGAGGAGATTTCCAAGGCCGCCGGCGACGTCGTGGGCGACATCCACGCCGGTCTTCTCGCGAACTACCGCGACCCGGCGAACCCGGCCTCCCTGAAGTCTCTCAACGAACTTTGCGTCCGGCTCGTGTTCCTTCTCTACGCGGAGGACGCCGGCATTTTCCCGCGCCTCCTCTTCCACGACTATCTCGCGCGCCACCGCTCCCGCGCGCGGGCGGCGCTCGTCGACCTCTTCAAGGTTCTCGACACGCCGCCGGACAAGCGCGACCCCTACCTTGACGGAGACCTTGCCGCCTTCCCGTATGTCAACGGGGGCCTCTTCGCCAACGAGAACGTCGAAATTCCGCAACTTGACGAAACGACCCTCGATCTCATCCTCAAGCGCGGCTCCGAGGACTTCGATTGGAGCGGCATTTCGCCGGTCATCTTCGGCGCGGTGTTCGAGTCCACCCTCAACCCCGAGACGCGGCGCAAGGAGGGGATGCACTACACGAGCGTCGCCAACATCCACAAGGTCATCGACCCGCTCTTCCTCGACGCGCTCAAGGCGGAACTCGCCGACATCAAGCGCGAGCCCGGGAAAAATGTCCGTGACGCCGCCCTGCGCGCATTCACCGACCGCCTCGCCTCCCTCATATTCCTCGACCCCGCGTGCGGATCAGGCAATTTCCTCACCGAGACCTACATCTGTTTGCGCCGCCTCGAAAACGAAGCCCTCGCCCTGTTCCTCGGCGGCCAGTCCATCCTCGATTTCGACGGCTCTCTCGTCAAAGTCGGCATCCGCCAGTTCCACGGCATCGAATACAACGACTTCGCCTGCCGCGTCGCGCAAACCGCCCTCTGGATCGCCGAGAACCAGATGCTCCGCGAAACCGAAACGCTCCTGCATCGCAACCTCGACTTCCTCCCCCTCAAGACCTACGACGGAATCGTCGAAGGCAACGCGCTCCGCCTCGACTGGAACGCGCTCGCGCCGCACTTCGACTACATCATGGGCAACCCGCCGTTCGTGGGCGCGATGCTGGCAACGGACGGACAAAAAGAGGACATGGCCGCCGTCTTCGGAAAAGACTGGAAAGGCCTCGGCGAATTGGACTACGTGGCGGGCTGGTACAAAAAGGCCTTCGACTACATGGCCGCGCACCCCGCCACGCGCGCCGCGCTCGTTTCCACCAATTCCGTCACGCAGGGTCAGGCCGTCGCGAGCCTGTTCGGCCCGCTCATGGAGCAGGGACTTTCCATCGACTTCGCGCACCGCACCTTCCGCTGGGACAGCGAAAGCAACTCCAAGGCCCATGTCCATTGCGTGATCGTGGGGTTCTCGTGTCGGGGCGCGGGCATCTCTGGGGGCGCGGGCATCTTGCCCGCGGAACCGTCTCCTTGCGCCGCCTCGCGGGCTGGAAGCCCGCGCTCCGACAAGCCCCTTTTCGCAGGCGAGCGCATGACGCTCGTCCCGCACATCAACGCCTACCTTCTCGCCGCGCCGGACGTGGTGATCGGGAATCGCTCCGCGCCCCTCTGCGACGTGCCGCCGATGCACTTCGGCAACATGCCGCGCGACGGCGGGGCGCTCCTGCTCTCCCCGGAGGAGCGCGACGAACTGCTCGCCGCCGAACCGCAGGCCGCGCCGCTCGTCCGCCCGATCCTGGGCGCCGAGGAATTCATCAAGGGCCGCAAACGCTATTGCCTCTGGCTCGTCGGCGCCTCACCCGCGCTCCTCAACCGCTGCCCCCGCGTCCTCGACCGCATCCGGCGCTGCCGCGACTTCCGCCTCGCGAGCAAAGCCGCCTCCACGCGAAAGTTCGCCGAAACACCGGCCCTCTTCTGCCAGATCACGCAGCCCGAAGGCAAGGACTACATCGCCGTTCCCCGCGTTTCCTCCGAATCGCGTCGCTATATCCCCATGGGATTCCTCACGGCGGAAACAAAGGTCACCGACCTTCTCCAAATCATCCCCTCTGCCACGCTCTACCATTTCGGCGTGCTCACTTCGAACGTGCACATGGCGTGGATGCGCGCGGTCGCGGGCCGGCTCAAGAGCGACTACCGCTACAGCAAGGACATCGTCTACAACAACTTCCCGTGGCCCGCTGGGGGCGCGGGCATCTTGCCCGCGGAATCACAGGCTGGAGACTCTGGGGGCGCGGGCATCCTGCCCGCGGAATCGCGGGCTGGAAGCCCGCGCTCCGACACCGCCGCAACCGCCCAGGCGATCCTCGACGCCCGCGCCAAGTATCCCGATTCGACTCTCGCCGACCTCTACAATGAACTTACCATGCCGCCGGACTTGCGCGCCGCGCACCAGGCCAACGACCGCGCGGTGATGGCCGCCTACGGCTTTTCGACGAAGATGACCGAATCCGAATGCGTCGCGGAACTCTTCAAGCGCTATCAAGCGCTCGTCGCGCAAAAGAATCCCTAGCCGCACGTTCCCTTCCCGCTCCGTCCCTGCTAAAATTCCCGGCATGACCGCCCGGCCGAAACAACCCCGCCGCGAGAATCCGGCGACGCCTCCGCCGGCATCCGCTCCGGCGAACCCGTCGCCGCTCTCCGAATACCTCGTCGCGCGGGCTCGGTTCTACCGCCGCCGGCATGTTCCTTCTCCATGAAAACTCCCTCTCCCCAACCTTCCGAAACCCCCGTCGTTCTTTACCAGACCGAGGACGGAACCGTCCGCGTTTCCGCGCTCGTCCAGGACGAAACGCTGTGGCTCACGCAGGCCGCAATGGCGGCGCTGTTCGATGTCGCGCCGCAAAACATAACCTACCACCTGAAACAGGTTTACGAGTCGGACGAATTGCGCGAAGAGGCAACTTGTAAAGAAATTTTACAGGTTCAAAATGAAGGAGGACGCAAGGTTTCACGCTCCCGAAAATTCTATGACCTCGACGCCATCATCGCCGTCGGCTATCGCGTGAATTCCAAGCGCGCCACGCAATTCCGCATCTGGGCGACCGGCGTCCTGCGCGAATACGAACTCTTCAACCGGACCCAGCGGATCGACTCCGACTTCGACAAGCTCGTCCGCGCTGCTTCCCGCCACAACCCATGAACGCCATTTTCTGCATCCTTCTCGTGCCGATGCTCGCCATTTGCGCGCTGTTCCGGTTCAATCCAGGCGCGGCGGGAGAATGGGTGCTGCATCTGTTGCTGGCGCTCAAACTCGACAAAAAACGCTTCCGCGTTCTCCGCAACGTCATGCTCCCCACGGACGACGGAACCACGACGCAGATCGACCACGTCGTCGTCAATCCGGAACAGGTTTCCGAAGTGGCCGACACGATTCTCGCCTGGCAGGCGACGCTCACCCGCGAACGCAAGGCGGCGCACGTGGCGAACCTCCGCAAGAACCACCCCGCGAAACGCCCCTGAATGCCGGTCGGCGTGCCGTTCGCGATTGCGGCCGGCGGCGAACCGCATGTCCCGGCCGAAGCAGTTCGCTGGCGGTTTTGCCAAGGCGGGCGAAGTCTGGTAGGATTCGCGCCGTCAGCGACCCGTCAATCCATGCAATCCCCGTTTTCAAGCGAACCGAGCAAACTGGTGATCACTTGCTCTCCCGGCGTGGCGCCGGTCCTTGCTCGCGAAATCTCCGAAATGTCGTTCGAAGTGGGGGACGTGAGGGACACTTCGGTCGAAACCGAGGGCACGCTGGCGGACTGCGTCCGGCTCAACATGCGCCTGCGCACCGCGCACCGCGTGCTTTACGCGCTGGACGTCTTCCGCGCCCGCCGGGCGGACGACGTCTACGACGAGCTCGTCGCCGTGCCGTGGGAGCGCTATCTCGACCCCGACGGCTACTTTTCGGTCGACCGCTCGGTCGAAAACGTCCCGGCGATCCGCAACACGAACCTCCCGGCGCTCAAGGTCAAGGACGCGATCGCCGACCGCATGCGCAACGCAACCGGCCGCCGCCCCGACTCGGGCAAGGAACGCACCGACGCGTGCGTGTTCCTGCACTGGGCCGGGGAGCGCGCTTCGGTGTACATCGACACGACGGGGCAGTCGCTTTCGTTCCGCGGGTACAGGGAGGCTTCCTCCGAGGCCCCGCTCCGCGAATCGCTCGCCGCGGCGCTGATCCTCTCCTCGGGCTGGAACCGCCGCGGGGCGTTCCTCAACCCGATGTGCGGCGGCGGCACGCTGGCGATCGAAGCCGCGTGGATCGCGCAGAACCGCGCGCCGGCGCTGCTGCGCGAGAATTTCGCCTTCATGCACCTGGCCTGCTACGAGCCCGGGGTGTGGACCGACGTCCGCGCCGCGGCGCTGCGCGACTGGGAAGCGGGGCGCGCGGCGGCCAAGTGCGGCATTTTCGCTTCGGACGTGGACGAAGCCGCGGTGCGGGCCGCCCGCGCCAACGCCGCCACCGCCGGGTGCGGCGACGCCATACGGTTCGACACGTGCGACGTGCTCGATTCGCCGGTGCCGGTTTCCGCCGAACGCGGCGCGGCGATCCTCAACCCGCCGTACGGCGGGCGCATCGGCGACCCGGTGCGCCTGCGCGACACGTACGAGGACGTGGGCGCCTTCCTCGCCATGGCCGCGGACGCGAACTGCGACGGTTTCGTGTTCACGGGCAACCCCGAGCTGGCCGACGCCGCGGGGCTGCTTTGCGAGCGCTGGCGGACGTTTTATTCCGGCGCGCTCGAATGCCGCCTCCTCGAAAACCCGTCCCTTTCCTCTTCGGCGCGCCGCCGTTTCTCGCGCCGCAACCCGGGGAGAAAACTCCCGCCACAGCCACAACAGCCATGAACGTTTCGCTAGTCGTCCTCGCCGCCGGCATGGGCAGCCGCTACGGCGGCCTGAAGCAGATGGACCCCATCGGCCCGGCCGGGCAGTTCATTCCCGACTACAGCGTCGGCGACGCCCTCGCCGCCGGCGTTTCGCGCGTCGTGTTCGTGATACGCCGCGACATCGAAAAGGATTTCCGCGACATCGTGGGCCGCCGCTGGGAGTCGCGCGCCGACGTGCGGTACGCGTTCCAGCGGCTCGACGACGTGCCGGCCGGCTTCTCCGTGCCCCCGGAACGCTCCAAGCCCTGGGGCACGGGCCAGGCGCTTCTCTGCGCCCGCGAGGAGGCCGGCGACGCCGCCATCATGGTGAACGCCGACGACTACTACGGCCCGGAAGGCTACGCGCTCTTGAAGCGCAAGCTCGAAGACACCGCCGCCGACCCGCAGGCCCACGCCATGGTCGCGTACCGACTGGACAAGACGCTTTCGGCGAACGGCACCGTGTCCCGCGGCATCTGCCACGTGGACGCCGCCGGCAACCTCGACAAGCTCGTCGAAAAGACCGCGCTCGCGCGCCGCGAGGACGGCGCCATCCGCGACGATTCGGGTCCCGAGACGTTTGCGGACGACACCCCGGTTTCGATGAACCTCTTCGGTTTCAAGCGCCGGTTCCTCGACCAGCTCGCGGAGGACTTCCCCCGCTTCCTCGCCAAGTACGGCACGGTCCCGAAGTCCGAGTTCCAGGTGCCCACCGCGCTCGCGTCGCGCATGCGCCGCGGCGAGGCGTCCGTCGCCGTCCTGCGCACTTCGGCCCGCTGGTACGGCGTGACGTCGCGCGCCGACAGGCCGGAAGTCGCCGCGTTCCTCGCCACCGTGCCCGACCCGCTGGCGTGACATGAAGGCCGCCGCTTTCACGCTCGTCGAAGTGCTGATCGCCCTCGTCATCGTGGTGACGATGGGCGCCGTGGTGGCTCTCAACGTCTTCGACCACCCGCAGAAGGGGCGCCAGGCCGCTGCCAAGATGCAGCTCTCGGCGTTCAAGACGGCGCTCGAACTCTACGCCGCGGACAACGGCTTCCTCCCGACGCGCGCGCAGGGCCTGCGCGCGCTCGTCGAAGCCCCGCTCACGGAGCCCGTGCCGCGCCATTACCCGCCGCACGGGTACCTCGACGGCGTCGCCGTGCCGGACGACCCGTGGGGCCGCCCCTACGCCTACATCGTGCCGGGTTCGTCCGGCGAGGCGTTCGAGGTGGTCTGCTACGGTTCCGACGGCGAAGAGGGCGGCGAAGGCTGGGCCGAGGACCTCTCTTCCTCGCGGCCCTGACCGCCTAGCAGGAAGCGCTCGACCGCCGCGGCAACGCCGTCGTCGTCGTTCGACGGGGCGACCCAGTCCGCGGCGGCGAGCACTTCGGGCGCGGAGTTGGCCATCGCCACGCCGACGCCCGCCGCGCGTATCATCGAAAGGTCGTTCATGCCGTCGCCGAGCGCGATCGCGTTTTCGACGTCGCGGCCGACGGCGGCGCAGAACTTGCGCAGCGCTTCGCCCTTGTGCGCGCCCGGTGCGTTGAACTCGAAAAGGCGCGGGTGCGACGTGGTGGCGACGAGGTCCGGCGCGACGCTTTTCACGGCCGCGGCGACTTCCGGGAAAAGCGCGGGGTCTTTCGCGAACGCGAGGATTTTCTGCACTCCGAGGCCGGTCGCGCGCAGGTGCGCCGCCACGTCGGGCACGTGGCGGCGGAGATTCAGGATCATGTCGAGGTAGTGCGCGTCCGGGGCGTATTCGGCCGCCGCCGCGGCCGAGGCTTCGGAGTTGAGGCCCCAGTTGTCCACGTAGCACTCGGGCAGGACGTCGAACCGCGCGAGGACGTCGAACACGGCGAGCGCTTCTTCGAGCGGCACGAGCGCCTGCGCGACGGAGCGGCCGTTCGCGGCGTCCCATATCTGCGCGCCGTTGATCGTGATCGCGTAGCGGACGAAAGGCAGCTCGCGCACCTGCCGCGGCATGGCACCGAAGAAGCGCCCCGTGGTGGGCACGTCGTGCGCGCCGCGCGCGGCGGCCGCGGCCAGGGCCGCGCGGTTGCGCTCCGAGAGGTTCTTGTCCGAGTCGAGCAGCGTGCCGTCGAGGTCGAGGGCGACAATGGCTTTTTCCGGTTGCATGGCGCTGGCGTCTAGCGGTCGGCCGGGTTGTCGACGTCGCCGCCGAGGTAGTTGGAAAAGCGCGTGAGGGAGTCCTCGAAGTTGAGGTTCACTTCGCCTGTTGCGCCGTTGCGGTTCTTGGCGACGTCCACGATCGCGAGGTTGGGGATTTCGGAACCGCGCGAACCGGGGTACTTGCACGGGCGGCGCAGGAGGAGGACGACGTCGGCGTCCTGCTCGATCGAACCGGAGTCGCGCAGGTCGGAGAGGCGCGGGCGCGACTCCTTGTCGCGCTTTTCGGCGTCGCGCGAGAGCTGGGAAAGGACTATCACCGGCACGTCCAGTTCCTTGGCCATGGCCTTGATGCCGGCGGAAATCTTCGTCGTTTCGAGCTGCCGGCCTTCGCCCTGCGCTTCGCGCGAACCGAGCAGCTGGAGGTAGTCCACCATGATCAGCTTCACGTCGTGGCGCTTCTTCATGCGGCGGGCGCGGGCGCGCAGGTCGTTGATGTCGAGGCCGCCGGTGTCGTCGACGAAGAACGGCGCGTTCATCAGTTCCCCGGCCGCCTTGTTCAGCTTTTCGCGCATCTGCACGAGTTCGGACGCGGTGGCCTTGCGCTTGTCAACGATTTTGGTGAACGGCACGCCGGATAGTGTGCAGAGGAGGCGCGAAATCAGCGCGTCCGTGGACATTTCGCACGAGAACACGAGGACGGGCAGCCTGTTGGATCCCGGCGGGCGCGAGCGGTCGGCGCCGGCGCGCTTCTTGCCGTTGCAGTCCACGTCGAGCGCGAGCGAGGTGCAGATGTTCATCGCGAGCGACGTTTTGCCCATCGACGGGCGCGCCGCGAGCACGATCATTTCCGAGTTGCGCAGGCCCTGGATTTTCGCGTCGAGGTCCTTGAACCCGGTCGAAAGGCCGTTCATGCCGCTCGTGTCGGACATGAGGCGGTCGATCTTGCCGAACGTGGCGAGGAGCGACTCCTTGAACGTCGGCAGCGTGCGCGTCTCGTTTTCGGAAATCGCGAACATCGCCTCCTGCGCGTCGGAAAGGATCTGCGAAACCGACCTGTCCGGCGAATAGCACTTGTCGATCGCGGTCGAAGCGATGTCCGCGATGCGGCGCAGCACGTGCTTCTGGCGCAGTATGTCGGCGTAGAACTCCGCGTGGGCGACGACGATCTCGCCTTCGACGAGGCGCTCCACGGCCGACGGCCCGCCGACTTCTTCGAGCCGGCCGGACTCCTGCAGCGCGGAAATCACGGTGACGGCGTCCACCCCCTGCGACTTGCCTTCGTACAGGTCGCGCGCGGTTTCGTAGACCGTGCGGTTGCCTTCGACGTAGAACCACTCCGGCGTGGCGTGCAGGCCGGCGAGCATTTCGAACGTCTTTTCGGGGGCGAGCAGGATCGCGCCGAGCACGGCGCGCTCCGCTTCCATGCTGTACGGGGGGATGCGGACGGGCGGGGCGTCGTCGCGGCGGGGCTGTCTGGTGCGCGGGGGCATCGCGGAAATCTCCGGAAGGGAAAAAGGCGGAAAAGGGGAGGGAAACGCGGCGGCGCGGAGGCGCCCGCGCCGCCCTGCGGCCCGTGGTGCGGCCGCGGCCGGGAGG
>JAFUXX010000297.1 GCA_017476965.1 Kiritimatiellia bacterium
ACGCCGGAATCGCCGCCGCCGCGCGCTGGCTCGCCGCGAGGCAGGCCCCCGACGGCTCGTTTTCCAACTCCCGTTTCCCCGGCCTCACCGCGATCGCCATGTGGGCGCTCGTCGGCGCCGGCGACCCGGACCTGCGGCCCGCGATCGACAAGGCGTGCGACTTCATCCTCTCCTGCGCGCAGGACGACGGCGGCATCTACCGCCGCGTCCCCGGCCGCGCCGGAGGCGGGCTTTCCACGTACAACACCGCGCTGTGCCTCACCGCGCTTTCGTTCGCCGGCCGGGCGGACGCCGACCGCGTCATCCTCGACGCCCGCGCGTTCCTCGCCGCCTCGCAGCTCGAAGGCGACGACGAGTTCGCCGGCGGTTTCGGCTACGACAAGAGCGCCCCGAAGCGCTACGCCGACCTCAACAACACCGCGTTCGTCGTGGAAGCGATGCGCCGAACGCAGTCGTGGGAGGACCGCCGCCCCGCGGGCGAAAAGAAGGCCGACCTCGACTGGGACGCCGTCCTCGCGTTCGCCGAGAGCCTGCACAACGGCGAAGGCGCGGGCGACTCCGCCGGCGGTTTCGCGTACAGCCCCGCCGACGCCAAGGCAGGAGTCGAGACCGATTCCGAGGGCAAGGTCATACTGCGCTCCTACGGCAGCATCACGTACTCCGGCCTCCTCGCGCTTGTCTACTGCAAGCTCGACCGCGCCGATCCGCGCGTGAGGTCCACGGTGGACTGGACGGCGCGCCACTGGACGCTCGAAGAGAATCCCGGCGTGGGCGACCAGGGTCTGTACTTCTTCTACGACATCGTCTCCCGCGCCCTCTCCGTGGCCGGCATGGACGAGATTCCGCGCGCCGGGGACGACGGCGGCGCCGTGCAATGGCGCTCCGAAATCGTAGCCAAGGTCCTCTCGCTCCAGCGCGAGGACGGATCGTTCGCGAACCGCAACGGCAGGTTCTGGGAGAACGACCCCGTGCTCTGCACCGCGTATTCCGCCATTTCGCTCGCCTTCGCGTCGGGCGCGATGCGGTAGGCGGCGGCGGGCCTACATGTGGAAGTCGTCGGTCAGGTAGCGGGAGCGGACGACCGGGTCGTTCACGATTTCGTCCACGCCGCCTTCCTTGATCACCTGGCCGTCGATCAGGATGTACGCGCGGTCCACGATCGACAGCGTCTCGCGCACGTTGTGGTCCGTGATCAGCACGCCTATGCCGTCCGCCTTCAAGTCGCGCACGATCGCGCGGATGCCTTCCACCGCGACGGGGTCCACGCCCGCGAACGGTTCGTCGAGCATGAGGATTTGCGGGTTCTGCACCAGCGCGCGCGCGATTTCGAGCTTGCGGCGCTCGCCGCCCGAGAGCGTGTAGGCGTACTGCTTGCGGACCTTCGCGAGGTCGAACCGCGCGAGCAGCTCTTCGAGCCGGGCCTTGCGCTCCTTGCGCGAAAGCTTCGTCGTTTCGAGAATCGCCTGGATGTTCTGCTGCACGGTGAGCTTGCGGAAAATCGACGGCTCCTGCGCGAGGTAGCCCAGCCCGGCGCGCGCGCGGCGGTAGACGGCGTGGCGGGTGACGTCCGCCCCGCGGAACCGTATCGTGCCTTCGTCCGGCCGCACGAGTCCGAGAATCATGTAGAACGAGGTCGTCTTGCCGGCCCCGTTGGGGCCGAGCAGGCCGACGACCTCGCCCTTGTCCACGTGGATGTCCACGCCGCGCACGACCGGGCGGCCCTTGTAGCTCTTCTTGAGCCCTTCGGCTTCGAGCGTGTGGCCCATGGCGGCGTCCGCCTTCACTGCCGTTTCCGGCGACTGGCTTTCTTCGTTCATTCCGCGGTTCCCTTTCCGGGATCCTTCCCCTTTTCCGGCAGGCGGCCCGAGCCGGCGAAACCCTTTGCCGAGACCGTCATGCGCTGCAGGTCCACGTACAGCGGCTCGCCGCGGACCGTCTGCCCGCCGCGGCGCACGAGCGGGTCGCCCGTGAGCGTCGCGAGCGCGCCGTTCCTGTCGTACGTCGCGTGGCGGCCTGTGGCGAAAATGTCGCCGCCGCCCTTTTCCGGCTGCGGGTCCGCGACGCGGACGTCCACGTTGCCGTCCGCCTCGATGCGGTACACCTCCTCGGCGTCGGTGAAAAACGCGTCCATGCGGTCCGCCTGCAGCGTCGCTTCGACGTCCACCGCCGAAACCCGCCCCCGCGCCTCGGCCTTGCGTCCCGGCCTGTCGTAGCGGATGCGGTCCGCGGAAAGAGTGGACGCCGGGGCGCCCTCCGGCCGCCGCCCGGCCGCGCCGCGGAAGGAATCGGGATGCGCCTCCACGACGGCGTGGCCCTCGGCCTCGGCGATCTGCGTGTCGAGGTCGAGTTTGAGCGCGTCGCCGCGCACGGTCCTGCCGTCCTGCGAAACCGACGGCTCGATCGCCATGACGAGCGAAGAGTCGTCCGCCGAGTACGTGGCGTGGCCGCACTTGGCCGTCGCGCCGTTTCCGGTGGCGCGGACCCTGCCGTCGCAGTCCACGCGCTTGAGCTTGCGGTCGGAATCGAGCCGCACGAGCGCCTTGTCCGCCTCCAGGCGGAACTCCGGGTCCGAGACCACCACGCCGCCCTCGAAAATCGCGCTGCCGAGGTTGTAGAAAAATTCCATCGATTCGGCGCGGACCGCGATCGGCGCGCCGCCGAATCCGCCCCCGAGCGCCTTGAC
>JAFUXX010000298.1 GCA_017476965.1 Kiritimatiellia bacterium
CGGCGACGATCGCCGGGATCGCGCCGCGCCGCGCCGCCAGGCGGCGCAGAAACGCGCCGTACGCGCCGCCCCGGCGCTCAAGGGTCTTTTCCCACTTGCGTCCCCACGTGGCGAGGCGTCCGGTCTGCTCCGATCCGCGCTTCATGACCATCGCGCAGAGCATCGGCACGAGCGTGAACGACACGAGGATCGACACGGCGTTCACGACGAGCGTCGTGGTGGCGAAAGGTCCGAAGGCCTGGCCGATTAGCGAGGACATCATCGCGATCGGGAACATCACCACGACGTTGGTGCCGGCGGAAGCGAGAATCGAGACCGTCTGGTCCGACGCGCCTTCGCGCGCCGCGGTCCACGGATCGAAAGCGCCGCTGCCCGATTCGTCGAACTTGCGCACGATGCTTTCGAGCACGACGATGGAGTTGGAGACGAGGATGCCGCACGAAAGGCCGATCGCGAGCAGCGACGAAATGTTGAGCGTGAGGCCCGCAAGCTGCATGAAGAAGAGCGAAATCACGACCGTGACCGGCATCGTGACCGCCACGACGAACGTGGTGCGCAGGTTGACGAGAAACGCGAACAGGATGAACGCGCAAAGGAGGATCGACGAGCCGATGTCGGAAATCGTGTTGTCGACGTTCGCCTGCACGATCTCGGCGTCGTCCTGAAGCCAGCGCAGCTCGACGCCGGGAGGCAGCTCGCCCTGGAGCG
This sequence comes from Kiritimatiellia bacterium, assembly GCA_017476965.1. Lineage (GTDB taxonomy): Bacteria > Verrucomicrobiota > Kiritimatiellia > RFP12 > UBA3636 > UBA3636. The sequence continues at coordinate 709 of JAFUXX010000298.1, forward strand.
CGGCGAAACGCTTGCGCAGCTCGCGCACGGTTTCGACCGTGTTGCCGTCGCTCTTCTTCACGATCTTGATCGCGATGCCGGGGCGGCCGTCGAGGAACGACCGCTGGCGCGGCTCCTCGGTGGCGACGCGGATCGTCCCGAGATCGCGCAGGTAGCGGCGGGCGCCGTCCGCGCCGGCGACCTGGAGCGAGCCGATGTCCTCCACGGAATGGTACTCCGCGTCGAAGCGCACCGCGAGCTCGCGCCCGCTGTCGCGCACGCGCCCGCCGGGCACGGTGAGGACGCCGCGTCCGAGAGTCTGGGCGACCTGCGCGGAAGTGAGCCCCGCGGCGGCGAGAGCGTCGCGGTCGAGCTCCACCCACACTTCGCGCTCCTCGCCGCCGATCACCTGGACGTCCTCGACGCCCTTCACGGAGGCGAACCGGTCGTGGATCTGGTTGTCGGCGAGCCAGTAGAGATCGTCCGGCGACATGTCGCCGCACAGGAACACGGTCGCGATCGCGGAGGCGTTGATGTCCATCTTCGCGATGACGGGGCGCTCGGCGCCGGCGGGAAGGTCGCCGACGATTCCGTCGATCTTCTCGCGGACGTCCTGCGACGCGACGTCGACGTCAGTCCCCATCGCGAACTCGCAGATCGTGTTCCCGGCGTTCTCCATGCACGTGGAGTACGTGTGCTTGAGGCCGGAAACGCCGGAAACGGCGTCCTCGACGCGCTTGGCGACGTCCTTCTGGATGTCCTCCGGCGACGCGCCGGGCCAGATCGTGGTGACGGTGACGTACGGCAGGTCGAGGGCCGGCAGGTTTTCGAGCGAAAGCTTGCGGTACGAATTGAGCCCGAGCAGGAAAAGCCCGAGCAGCATCGCGCTCGTGGCGACCGGGCGCTTTGTGGCGGCGGTGGCGAGAAACATGGCTAGCGCACCTCGATCTTGCGGCCGTCGTAAAGCTGCGTCTGGCCCTGCACGATCACCGGGTCGCCGGGCGAAACGCCGGAGAGGATTTCGGCGCGGCCGCCGGAGCGGAGCCCGACCGCGACCGGAACCTCGCGCGCCCGGCCGTCCTCCCCGGCGACGAAAACCACGGTCCCCGCGGCGCGCGAAAGAACGGCGTCCTCGGGCACGGAAAGCCCTTCGCGCTTTTCGAGCACGACGCGGAAGTCCGCCATCGCGCCCGGCGCGGCGTTGCCGGAGCCGTCGACGAGGGCCTTGATCTCGAACACGCGCAGGCGCTCGTCGATCGCCGGCGACTTAGCGGAAATCACGGCGCGGACGGCCTCGCCGCCCGCGGCGCGGATCTCGACTCCGGTTTTTCCGGGAACTACCTCGGCGTAGTGGCGCGCCGGAAGGAACGCAAGCGCCTTTAGGCTTTCGACGCCGGAAACCTTGACGACGGGCGTGCCCGCCGCCACCATTTCGCCGGGCTCCCGGAGACGCGCGGCCACGATGCCGTCGCACGGGGCGAGCAGGGTCGCGTCGGAGAGCTGGCGCTCGGCGATCGCCTGCTGCGCTTCGGCCTGCGAAACCTGCTGGCGCGCGAGCCGGAGCGACGAGCGGGCGACGGCGACGTCC
>JAFUXX010000003.1 GCA_017476965.1 Kiritimatiellia bacterium
AGGCACGGCGCAGACGCTCCCGCCGCCGCCGCGCGCGGTGCTCTCGCTCGACGACGCTGCCGACGGCGGTACGTCCGCGCCGACGCTCCGGCTCGGCCTCGGCCTGCTCGTTCCGTCGCACGTCGATCCGGACACGGGAGGCGACCGCGACCCGAGCAAACCCGCCCTGGCACCGGCCGGATTCCGCGAAATCGGCGACGGCGCGGGGGCCCTCGCTCTCGCCCGCCTTTGCGCCGACACCGTCGCCGCCGCGCTTGAGCCGCATGGCGTTTTCCTCGAATCGCGCGCGTTCAATCCGTTCATCGGACAACCGGCCGGCGACGTGGTGACCTGTTCGCTCTCCTTCACGCTCGCGCTCGGCCTCTTCGGTCCCGCCGAGGATCCCGGCGAGCCGGACGAAATCCGCACCCCGCACCCGCCCGCACCCTGACAACTTGTCACCCCCTTTCCGTTCATCAACCCCCAACCCAGCAAACAAAACATGTCATCCAACAACATCACGCACCACGGCGAAGCCTCGAACGTCATTTGGGGCGCGGGAGACAAGTTCTCCGCGTATGGCTTTCTGCAAAGTCTCAACACGCAGGGCGACGGGTCCGTCTCCGAACTCAAAAACGAAGACGGACAAATCGTCGGCCTTACGGTCTACGACAAGAAGAACACTCTTACGGCCGAAATCACGATGAAGGCGAGCACGACGCCGCCGGAGTTCGGCGAAATCGTCACCATCGACCAAAAGAAATACATCTGCCGCGGCGTGACGAAAACGGCGGAAAACGAAAATTACGTGAAACTGTCGCTGACTCTCGAATCTTACGAGAACGTCACCCTTTCCTAGCCGCAACGGAGATCGTCCATGTCGAACGCATACCCTTCCCGCGCCGCAGCGGCGCTTTCGCCGGGAATCTCCCTCGCGCTTGCCTGCGGCAAGCGCATCGTCCTCAAGCCGTTCACCCCCCGCCGCGTGGCGATGCTCTACGACGTCTTCAGTCCGCTTTTCGGCGACGCGCCGTGCGGCGTGGCGGCCGGGTGGATCGCGACGCTCCGCGTCCTCGCGGAGCCCGACGCCGCCGCGCTTGCGCTCCAAATCGCGCTCGACGGCCCCGCGGCGTTCGTCGCGGAGTCGGGCGACTGGTTCGAAACCCACCCGGCGCAGTTCGAGTTCGGCGACGTCGCCTCGTCCGCCGAGGCGATAAAGGCCGAATGGCAACGCCTCTGCGACCTCGACCGCCCCGACAAGCCGGAGGGGAGGCCGCAGTCTGAAGCGGGGGAAGCGCCAGGGCCGGGGACGGATGGGTCGCTGAAATCCTCGGCCATGCCATCAGCGCCTGGCATTGGCGGCCAGACGCCGCCCTCGACTGCCCCCTCGGCGTCATGATCCTTGCGCACCGCGAGGAGCGCCGGGAAAACGACCCCAAGGGCCGCGGCTTCGGATGGGCCGAACTGGACGCGCTAGCCGCGCTCTAGGCCACGAAGACGACGTGGATGACACACAGAGCCGCCAATATCGCCCCGAAAATGTACAGCATTTTCCGCCATTCCCTAGTGTCGGCATCCCTCTCTGAAAAGACGAGGGAAACGAACGCAAAATACACCAGAAGGGCGCATCCGAAATCAACGGCGAGTTGTTGCGTGGCTGTCATGCCGCAATCATAGCACACATTCGAGGAATCATCTACCATGCCTGCAAATGCCGCCGTCACGCTTGATCTAAAGGCGAACACCGCCTCCGCGATTCGGGGCGTCGAAACGCTGCACAAGCAGTTGCAGACGCTCCAAGTCCAGGCGAGGGCGTCTGCCGATGCATGGTCGAACCTTAAAACATCGCAGAAGTTCAAAGTTGGAACGGGCGTCGCCGCAGCGTCGCTCGACGTCGTTACGGCCCTGTCTCCGGAAATCGGACAGGGCAACAAATACGGCAAGCTGTTGTCTTCTGCCGCGCAAGGCGCACAGCGCCTCGGCATGATGCTCGCGCCGCTGGGGCCGACGGCGATCGCGGTCGGCGCGGCCGTCGGCGGAATGACGAGCGCCGTCAAGTCCTTTGCGGAATCCTCGCGCGAAGCGCGCAAAGCCGTCGAAGAAGAAACACGCGCCAAGAAAGCCGCAGAACGCTCCGGAACGCGGTCGCTGATCGACGCCAGAACCGAGCACGAGCTGGCGCTGCGCGGCGCCTCTCCCGAAGAACGCGCGAAGATGCAGCACGACGCGCGGCGGCGCTTGGACGAAGCGCAATACCGGCTCGACCGCGGCGCGTCGATTTCCGAAAAAGACGTTTTCGACGCCTTGAACTGGCTCGGTGACGGACCGTTGGCGCGCCGGCTTTTCGCGGCGCACGCGAAACAAAACGACGGCAAGCTGTCGCCGGCGATGGAAATGCTGCGCGACGTCTTCAAGCGGGACAATGCCGAAAAGGGCCTTTCTTCCGTGATTCGCGGATCGGCTTGGCGCCGAAATCTGGAAGCGGTGGAGAAAGCCGACAGGCGGGCCGACGATCTTGAAACGAAGTCCTTGGACGGCTACTACGTGCCGGGAGCCAGGCGGAGGTATGCCCAACAGGCCAAAGCCGCCCGCGAAGCCGCGAAAGCCGCGAGCCGCGAACTTGACGCGTTGGAATCCCCGTATCAGGCCGTCCTCGACAACACCCCCAGGCACGAAGCCGCTTCCCGCGAGGCGTTCAGGCGCGGAACCGGGTTCGACTCCGCCCTCGACGCCCTTTACGAGCAATCGCTCCGCAAGCCGGAGAAGGCGGACGAAGCGCCGCGCTCGCCGCTGGCGTCCGCATTCGCGCCGGCCCCGGCCGACGCTTTTTCGGCCGTCGGGCTCGGCTATGTCGGCGCCGGCGACAAGTCCGCCGAAATGGTCGATCTGCTGAAACGGATCGCCGAATCGACCGAAACCACGTCCCGCAAATCCCAGACCGCGATCCTCGCACAATAGACCATGCCGATTTCAGACGCGATTTCATACAACCCCGCCGCCGAAGGCCGCCGGCCGGTCCACCACGGCCGGACCGCGCCGACGCTGCAGTCGCACTGGCGCGTTTCCGGCGGCGGAGTCGGGTTGCGGGTGACCGTTCAGCTGCGCGGGGCCGTCTCCGAGATAATGGCCCTGTCCTACGGTCCCGGCTCCATCGTCTTTCCGACAGGCATTTCGCTCGCCACCGAGCGGAAGGTCATCTGCGAATCGGCGGAAGTCGAAGGCGACGGAGCGGACACCGCCGTCCTTACGCTCGTCTACCGGGCCCGCAACGAGCGCGAGACCGACTCCGACGTCGAAGCGGGGCTCCAAAGCCGCGTCGTCGCGATGCGGTGGGTCGAACGCCAGGAAACGATCGAACACTGGGCGTCGCGGCGGCAGCCGCAGGAAGGCGAGGGAGAGTTCAACGCGAACCTTTTCCAGCTCTGGATCTCCGAGTCCGACCCCGTCCTGCGTGCGGACTTCAAAGTCCGGACGAGCGACGACGAGCAGGAGACATACTACGCCGACCTTTCCAAGGAGAATCCCGATCTTGACGGGCTCGACGGTTCGACGATCACGAAGGCCGTTGCGCAACGCTACGCAATGGGCGTCCAATACGCCTCGAACCACATGCTGCAGCTGGAAGTGGCGGAAACGTGGCGCCGCCCGCCGCCGGTCGACGCGCGGTGCAACGTCCGGATTCCCGCGATACCGCCGGAACACCGCCCGCTCGGGACGCTCGAAAACTTCACCGGCAAGTTCTACTTTGTCCGCACCGCCGACGGAACCGAGCCTTTGGCCGGCGGATGGTTCTCCCGCCGCGTCGTCTACCTGTGCATACCCGACAGCATGACGCCCGCCAATCCGCCGGAACTCTGGGGGACGACCCCCGTTGACGAACTCCTCAACCCGCTCTTCGAGGCAGAGGCTTGACGCGATGTCCGCCCTTCATTCCGCATTCATGCCAGGCGCTCCGCTTCGCGCTCCCGCTCTCTCCGCCGTCGCGCGCGCGGCGGAGTCCGCCCGCCCCGGAGCGGCCGGGTTCCTTTTCCGCGAAGGCTCGGCGGCGCCCGGCCTCGTCGCGAGGAACCCGCGCCGCGACACCCGCGTCGTCCGTCCGAAACTCGTCAGGGATTTCTAGCATGGCGCCAGTACCGAGTTTCCTGCCCGGCCAGACCGTAGGCGCTTCCGACCTTGCCGCCCTCGCACGCGCGGCGGAGTCGGCGCACCTCGGCCGCGCGGGGTTCCTCGCCGCCGACAACGGTTCGGAGGTCGTCCTGCGCAACCCGCGCCGGGGCGGCGTCGTCACGTCGGCGACGTCGCGTGCGCCCGTCCGCGCGCTTTTCCGGCTCCGCATGCGGCGCGTCAAGTTGGACGGCACGGCAGAAGGCCGGGACGTCTTCGTCCGCGTCGTGGAATGCTGGGTGGGTTCCGCGGAAACCGCCGGCGCCGGAGTCCGCGTGAACGGCGAGCGCACGACTGCGAACGTCATGCCCGGCGCCCTCTACGCCGCCCCCGGCTGGCACCAGCTGCACGTGTTCTCCGACACCGATCCGGTTTTTTCGGACGGCAGAGCGCCCGCCTACGCCTGGTACGTGCAGTTCGAGCAACCGGGAGCAAATCCGGAATGGCCCACGTCCCTCAACGCTCGCGACGACGAGCATCCGGCATGGTCCATCGTCGAAATGTCCGCCCAACCGGTCTTCCACGAAATCCCGTCCGTCGAACCGCACGACGCAAGCGCGGCGGACGCCTGCGACACCATGCATCCGGTCCTGGTCGGCTACCTCACGGACGTCGACGGCCTCGTGCAATGCCATCTCGGCGGAATCGAAGAAACCATCCGCACCGGCGACGCCGTGACCGGCGGCGATTACCGGTCCGTCGACCGGTTGCAGAACGGCGTCGACTCCCTCTACGGCTTCACCGATCCCCGCACGGTCTCCGCCGCGGAGGTCGCCGCCAACGCCGACGATTACGAAATCGTCTTGCGCGGCCCCGTTCCGGGCGGCGCGGGCTACCAAATCTGCTACTGCAACCTGAACGCCATCAAGCACTGGGTTGACGACCGGGAATACGAACGCTACGACGACATAGCCGGCTTGTCCGACGCGATCGCCGACACCAACGCCAGGAGCGCGCTTCCATGCCCGCTGCGCGGCTTCGACATGTGTGTGTGGGACCCGTGTTCCCAGACGTGGGTGTCGCTCTTCGACCATGCCGGCGCCCTCGTCTCGGCGCTCGCCGAGAACATGCCGGCCAAGTATTGGCCGCGCGGAGGCGCGGCGGCGGAGTGCTACGGCTCCGCAATCGGAGACTCGGCCGGCGCCAAGGTCGTCGATCTCGACGCCCGGACGCTCACCGGCGGCAACTGGTCGTGCGACGCGTCTTTCGCCGCCGAAGAAGTCCGGGCCGACTCGATAGTCGCCTCGACGAGCATCTTTGCGGACGAGCTCCTTTGTTCAAGCGCGAGCGTGACGGGGACGCTCCGGGTGAACGGAAGCGCCAACTTGAACTCCGCGTCCGCGACCGCCGTCACCGTCATGGCCGGCGGCACTCTTTACGTTGGCGGCACGCACTTCGCCCCCGTCCAAGTCATCGACGGGGACGGAAATCCCGTGACGGTCCTTGCCCAAGTTTCCGACCTGACGCAATGAGCGCCGAATCGACGACATACGCCCCGCAGCTGCTCCGCCCGAAAATCCGGCGGGGCCGTGCCGGGCGCTACCAGCTCGTCGGCGTCTACGCCTACATCGGTTCCGCCCGCGCCCTCGGCCGGGCCTTCCGGATCAACGGGCTTGAAACGCGATGGAGCGACGATCCGGAGCCGGAGAGAACGTGGCGCCTGAGATACGACGCCGACGCCCTCGAAGAGCAAAACCCCGGTTATGTCCACGCCGACGATCTGCTCTACGCCTGGAGAGAGCTGCCGCGCGAGAACAGCTACGGAGTGCGGCGGGCGCATGGCCGTTGGTTCGAAATCGTCTATCCCGACGGCGGCGACTTGTCCTTCGTCATGTCCGAAACGACCTCGACAGGCTCTTGGCTTTACCCTTTTCGGGACGGCGGCGGATTCCTCCCCGTTGGCGTGGTCGTGTCCCCGCGGGCGTGGGACGCCATCGACTGGCAGGTGTGGGCGCTCCCCGACTGGCGCGGCGAAAACGGAAGCGTACGGCTTCTGGACGGCGCGGCGATGAAGGCCGAGGACGCCGCCCCCGTGAACTACGCGCTCAAACTCTACGTCGGCCCGTCGTCCAGGCTCGCGGAATGGATCGAAAACTGGTTCGACGGCGCGCCGGCCGCGTTCCGGGTCCTATTCCGTCCCTTTCTGGTATTCTCCGGACGCGGCGCGGCCGTCCAAGGCCGCTGCGGCGCCGGCGGTTTTGCGGCAAGCGCCCGAATCTCCGACGCGGACGCGGCCGAAGACGCCGCCGCGGAAGACCGCGTCCTCCGCTCGATCGAACGCAAAGGGACGGGAATCATGGGCGTCCACGGCTTCCGGACCGCCTCCCCGGCCGGCGGCACGCCCCATTACGCATATGGCTTTTCCGCCTATCCCCTGGAACGCCAGTTGCTGATGATTCCGCCGACGGAAACCGAAGTCGAAGGCGGCGCGGAGGGCGACTGGCGCGCGCTCGTCCGCCACGTCCAGGAGGGCGAGAAAAGCCCCGAAGACTACGTGCCGTCCGAAGACGGCTACGCGCCGCGCGATCTCCCGCCCGGCCGCGCCACGCTCGGCAAGGCGGAACTCGTCTATTACCTGCTCCGCTCGCCGGAGTCCGGCGACGAAACGGTCGACCAGGCCGATCCGCAACAGCATCCGGACCTCGTCGCCATCGGTGCGGAAGCGCTTGCGCTCCGCGCGCTGCCCTGCCACTTCCCGGCCGATCCCGCCGACGACGGCCTGTGGCAGGCCGGAGCGGCCGTTTGGGACCCGTGCGCCGGCGCCTGGGTGGACGCCCTTGCGGCGGGGTCCCGCCATCGCGCCGCCCTCGAGGAGCTCGCCGACACCGCTTTCGACGCATGGGTCCAGGGCGGAAACGAATCGAACTGCCGCGGCGCGTCCGTCGGCGACAACCATCTCGGGGCGAATTCGTCGCACGTTCCGCGCCTCGCGCTGGATCTCGACCACCTGCGGCTCGTCCCGGCTCCGCACGTTCGCCCGTCCACCGGCGAGGAGTATTTCGACCCTGCCGATCCGTTCACGGCGGCCGGATACCACTTCACGGTCGCCGGAACTCTCTCCGCCACGCGTTACCGCGACTCGAACGGCGGATCGCTGCTTGGCGCCGTGATCGCGAACGGCGCGACCATATCCGCCCGTTCGCCGGGGGCGAACGTGCAAACGCTGGTCCAGGCGCAAGACTTGACCGGCACGAACCCCCACGACGCCTTGGAGGCCGACCGCCTCCAAGTGGATTCGGAGTTGCGCGTCTGGCGTCTCGTCTTCGCGGACGCAAATGCGCGATTCGTTCCGGTCCCGTTCAAGGACTACTACGGCAACACTTACACCATTCTTGCCGCCGCCCCGGCGGCATCCTGACCAAACAAACGCAACGACAACGCCATGAAAATCCGATCCGCCCTCGCCGCTCTCCCGGTCCTTTGCTTCGCGCTCCAGCGCGAAGCCATCGCCGCCGTGCCCCTCGAATGGACCGCCGACGTGGACCGCCCCGCCCCCGCCACCCTCGCCGTCATGCGCGGCGAAACGGTCCGGCTGTGCGCCGCACTCGCCAGGCACGGAGCGCCTTGGAACCCCGCCGCCACGTCGGCAACCCTCTACTGGCAGACAAACGGCATGGACAGCGCTTGGTGGAGCGCTCCCGCCGCCGTCTCTTCCAACGTCGTTTCCGCCGTCTTCACGCCGGAGATGGACCCCGGCGCGCCGCTGGTATCCGCCTTCCTCGCCGCGCGCGACGCGGACGGCGCGCTGTATCGCGCATCCGCAAACCTGCGCTTCATCCACGCCCCGGGCGCCACTCCCAACGAGATTCCGCTACCGGCGCGCAGCATCGACTTTGCGACCGTCGCCGTCACGAACGCCCCGTGGCTCCTCTCCTACGAAGAAACCGACCCCACCGTCCCCGCTTGGGCCAAAAACCCGACCCCGCCCATTACCGCAGAAACCGACCCGCGCTTTGCCGAATGGGCCGCCACGAACCGCCTCTCCGCCGCCATCGCCTCCTTTGGCGACCTCGCCGACTCGGCCGCGCGCGACGCGACTTCCGCTTTGGCCGGCCTCAACGTACTGGACGCCTACGTCGGCCGCGTCGCCGACTCCGCAAGCGAGATCGGCCCCGCCGCCACGAACTACGCCGCCGCCGCCGCCGTATCCGCCGCCACCGCCGCGACGAACGCCTTGGAGGCCGCCATGCATGCCGGCCTCGCCGAATACATCGCGCTTACCAACACCGCACGCGCGGCGACCTACGAGGGGTTCACGTCCGATACCAACCTCTACAACGGCAAGCTCGCGCTGTTCCTGTTCCGCTCCCAACCCTCCGCCGCGGTTTCCATAATCCTGCACTTCCCCGACGGGTCGTCCTCCGCGGCGGCGAAGCTCTACCGCATAGGCACTACCCAATACAGCAGCGACATCGCCGCAGGGTCCGTCGTCGCGGCCGTCTACGTGAGCGGCACGTGGCGATGCTGCGATTACAACACCAATTCCGACACCTACGACCGCCACCGCGTGAGCACGTACATCCGCGCCGCCGCCGCAATCACGCGCAACGCCATATGCGGCGGCACCACGAACGGCTATGTCAAGATCGCCCCCGGAGTGGAGATCGATGCGACAATGCCGATCCTCTACCTCGACCGGACGACGACGCTCAACGCCGGCGCGACGGAGACTCGGTTCTTCACGGCGTTCCCCGGAATCAACGTCCAATACACGGTCGCGGGCTTCGCTCCTCGCGTCCGCGCTCCGCTCTACCTGCGCGGCGAGCTCGCGCCCGACGGCCGCACCTTCACGGTCGGCGACCCCGCGCTCTCGTATGATCCCGAGCCGCCATGCTTCCCTTTGGGCATTTATCACGCAAGCGCGGACAACAGCTTCTGTTTCCTGTCGCAGCCGCTTTTGCGGGACGACGCCGACAGGGCCTATGTCACGAACTACTACTCCCTTTCGTCCCTCGGCCGCATCTACGCGACCTCCAACGGATACCTCTACGTCGAGAGCCGCGATTCCGTGACGAGCTCGTGGCAAACCGCTTGGAGCAGCTACGCCATGCAGACGAACGCTGCCGCGGTCGCCGCGCGACAGGACGCCGTGGAACGCACCGTCCGGGGAGCGGTCAGCGCATGGGCCGACTACGACGCCCGGGGCAACGCCAACCCGGACGGCGACGTCATAATGCTCAACCGCGCCTACACCGCCATCGGGAGCGGGTTTTTCTGGGCGTCGAGCGGCGGCCACTGGTGCCTGTGCTCCGAAGGGACCGTCGCCTATCTGGCCGACACCGGCGGTTCCTTCAGGATATTCGGCTCGTCCATCAGCAACTATGTCGGCCTTGTCGCCGGAGACTCCGTCACCGTCGGGGCAAAGGCCTCCGGCTTTGCAGTCGACGGCACCGGATCAGACGCCGTGGCGCACATCACCTACCCGTGGAGCGGCGGCGACCACCCGGCAGTCCAAGGCGCCGCCACGCTTGAGGGCCCGTGGACCGAAATGACCGGAGGCGTCTGGGTGGACGACCCGGCCGCCGGAACCGCGACCGTTTCCTTTCCCGCCACCTCCGACGCCTTTTTCTACAAAGCCACTACTACGATGCAACTCTCCGAATACTTCCACGCCACCGTCCCGGCCTATCTCGAAGGCGGCGTCAAGACCTCCGCGGGCGACCTCTCGCCCGTCGTCTACGACAGCACCGTCGAAATCACCGCCGGCGGCCACACCTACCGCATTCCCGCGGAGCTTGTCCGATGAACAGTCCCGTCTTCGCGATCATCGTTTGCCTTGCGCCGTTCGTGGCATTCCCGGCGCTTCTTGCCGCCGCGCTGGGCGTCCCGATTCCCCGCCCGCGCAAGCCAGTCCGCTTCTTGCTGCTGCTGGCCGTTGCCGCTCTGGCGAGCTACCGCGCCTACGCCCATCTCGGCGACGAAGACAAGCCGCAGCCGCCCGAACCGCCGGGACCCTACATCCCCGGCGGCACGTGGGAGACCGTCCTCCATCGCGACCCGTTCACCGGCGCCGTCGATCTGCGGCGCGAATACCGCCTCCCTCCGTCCGTTCCCGAAGTTCCCGTCGAAAAGCAATGAAAAACAGCCTTCCCATCGCCCTCGCCGCCGCCGTTGCGTGTCTCGCCGTCCGCGGCGAGGGCTACACGCCGCCCCCGCAGGCGCTCGCCCGCGCGATCCGGCCCGACCAAGTCGCCGCCATCATCGACGAGGCGCCGCCCTCCGCTGTCGTCTCCGCCCCCGCGGCGCTCTTGAAACCCGTCGGAACAAACGCCGTGGACGCCGCCATCGTCGCCGCTCTCCGCGCCGCAATCGCCGACACCCGCACTAACATCGCGCAGACCGCCGGCCTTACGGACCTGCAAATCGCCGCGCTTTACCTGGCGCAACTCACGCGCGACGTCACGCCCCTTGTCGGCAACGTGCCGACAAATACCGTGGAATATCTCATCGGCGCCGGAATGCGCCTCGACCTGGAGAACGTCAAATGAGCAAATGGACGACGTTTCGCGACCGGATGATCGGCCGCGTTCTCGATTGGCTCGGCGTCGAGATGCCGGCCGAACCCGCCGCCGAACCCGCCCCCGCCACCCCCGCCGCTCCGGCCCCTGCGGCGCCGGCCCGCCCGTCCGCCCCTGACAACTTGTCAGGGGCTGCCGACGACCTCGCCGCCCCGGCCTGGGACGCCGCCACGCTCTCCAGCAACTGGCGCGGCGCCAACGCCGCGCACCGCATGATGAACGTCCTGTCGCCGAAAATGCCCGACGCGACGTTCCGGGATTATGTCGCGTGGATGAAAGGGCAGGGCGCCAACACCGCCCACGTCTTTCTCGTCAACAAGGGCGACGGAGAGTATGCCGGGTATTCGCCATGGGGCGTCGGCGTCGGCCCCGGCGCCGGAGCGCCGAACCAAACCACCGTCCAGACCATGAACGGCCGGATCGACCGTCTTCGCGCGGAAGGACTCGCCGTCGTCGTCTGGCTCTGCGCGGACGATTCCGCCGACTGGGCCGCCGCCCTCGCGAAGAACGCCGCCGCCTGCCTCCGCTGGATCGCGGACGACGGGCTCCTCGGCTCCGCCTCCACGGTCGTCCTCGGCCTTGAAATGGACGAGTATTGGGACTCGTCGCAAGCAAAGGCCGTGGCGAAGGCGACGCGCGCCGTCTATCCCGGCAAGATCGGCACGCACCACACGAGCGGGAAAGCGACGTTCGCCGCCCTCGGCGACGTCCTCTTCTACCAGGTAGCCCCCGGCCGCACCGCCGCGCAAATCAAGGCCGACACCGCCGCGGCGCTGAAGCACGGAAAGCCCGTGAACTTCTTCGAGCTCGACCGCGGCCCGAACGCCGCCCTTGCGCAAGCCGCGCTCGACGCCGGCGCGTTCGGAGTCGGCAACTGCGCCCCGGGCGTGCGCCTCCCCGGCGCGGCCGTTCCCGCTGCTCCCGCTTCCGCCGCCGCGGCCGCTCCGGCGCTCGCGTGGAACTTCGGCGGCTTCGACGGCTCCCGCGCCGTGGAAGACCCGGCCACGCAAATCCGCGGTCTTTCCGTTTCCTCGTCCGGCATGTCCTACAAATGGGCTGCCGGGTCCCTCAAGAACTGGGGCCTTGCCGACACCGACGCTTCCGCCATCGCCGCCGCCTTCTATTGGGACGGCTCGCGCTGGGTCGGCGGAAAGTTCGACTGGATTTCCACTTCCCGGACGACCCGCGACTGGAAGAACGTCCGCGACCGCTACAACGGGTGGAATCCGGACGCCTTTTTCGCCGCCTCCCGCCACGCATTCTGCATCGTCTCGAAAGACGGCAAAAAACGGACCAACCTGATTGAATGCTGAAATGGACACGCAAAAGAAAGAACTTGCGAAAGCGGCGGCGGCCGCCGCCGCAAAGAAAGTGAAAGCCGCATACACGCGCGACCGCGACCACCGCGTCCGGCTTCTCGCGCCGTTCGTAGTCGGGCAATTCCCGGAGACGTTCCGCGGGCACGAGTTCGCCACGTGGGAATCGGACAAGGTCGTGATCGACGAAAACCGCGTGTTGACGATCCTTCCCGATCCGCCGGACGCCGAACCCCAATGCGACGGCGCGACGTTCGCCCCGGACAAAATCGCCGGACTCGACATCGCCCCGGCCTACATCCCGCACGACGCCCTGTATGGCGATCTCGACGCAATCGCCTCCGATTCCCGCTGGCGGAGCCTCGGCTGGACGCGCCGCGACCTGCGGGCCGCGTTCGACATGGTGCTTGGCGCCATGATCCGGCGGGAAGAGGACCGCGCCGGAAAGGGGCTGCATTGGGTCTCGCGCCTCTACTGGCGCGCCGTCCGCCTCTTCGGCGGCATCTACCATGCCGCCGCGCGCGTGGTCGTCGTCGCGGGGCTTTCGGCGCTTGCGCTTGGATGGGCCGGCGGATGCTCCGCCATCCCGGACGGGTTCGAGCCCGGGGACGGCGATCCGGTCTACGAAGTGATCCCGGCCGCTCTTGCCGTGGAAGGGGGCTAGACATGTGCGACACGCCCGAAAAGGCCGGCGAATCCCTGCGCGGCGCCTGGCACGAAATCCACGACATGAAGCGGCAGCTTTACGGCAACGGCCGCCCGGGCCTCCTGGAGCGCATGGCCGCCGTCGAGCGAAACCAGGTCATAACCAACCGGCTCCTGCTCGCCGTCTTCACCTCCGTGATCGGAGTCCTCGTCAAACTCTTCTCCGGCGCGCACCCCTGACAACTTGTCAGGGGCGCGCTACCCAATCCGGGCCATGACCGGCGCGGAAAATGTTGGATACTTTTTGGATATTTCGTGCCGTTTATTTTGGTTCGCCGGTGTTCACTTTGGTTTTTTGGCGCAAAATCGTCAAAAACTTCAGAACCCTAGTAAAATAAAGGCTTTTCGCGGTCTGCCCGGGGCGGGACTCGAACC
>JAFUXX010000299.1 GCA_017476965.1 Kiritimatiellia bacterium
GATCGCCGCGGAGCTGGACGCCGCCGCCGCCGCTCCGCCGCCCCTCGCGAAGCGCCCGGCGGCTTCCGGCTCCGATCCCGCCGAAGCGCTCGCTACGCGCATCCTCGAAAGCGTTTCGCCGGGCGACCTCGTCGTGCACGACGACTACGGAATCGGCCGCTACCTCGGCACCGAGCGCATCGAAATCGCGGGCCGCGCGCAGGACGCGATGGTGATCGAGTACGAGGGCGGCACGCGCCTCGACGTGCCGCTCTCCAAGGCACACCTCGTTTCGCGCTACACGGGTGCGGACGACGACGCGCCCGTGCGCCTGCACTCGATAGGCTCCAAGCGCTGGGCGGCGGAAAAGAAGGCGGCGGAAAGGTCCGTGCAGGCCCTCGCCGCCGGGATGCTGCGCCGCCAGGCGCGCCGCCGCGAACTGCGCCGCGAGCCGCTTTCGCCCGACACGCCGTACATGGCGGAGTTCGAGGCGTCGTTCCCCTACCGCGAAACCGCCGGCCAGGCCGAATGCCTGCGGGCGGTCCGGGCGGACATGGAAGGCCCGCACCCGATGGACCGCCTCGTCTGCGGCGACGCCGGGTACGGCAAGACCGAAATCGCGCTCCGGGCCGCATTCGCCTGCGCGATGCAGGGGCGCCAGGTCGCCGTGCTGGTCCCCACCACCGTTCTCGCGCAGCAGCACTTCGAGCTCTTCCGCGACCGCTTCGCCCCGTACCCGCTCCGCATCGCGCTGCATTCGCGCTTCGAGTCGCAGTCGCTCCGCGACGAGGCCGCCAAAGGCGCGGCGGACGGCACCGTGGACGTTCTCGTCGGCACGCACGGAATACTTTCCGACAAGGTCAAGTTCAAGAACCTCGGGCTCGTCGTGATCGACGAAGAGCAGCGGTTCGGAGTCCGCCACAAGGAAAAGCTCAAGGAAGCCAGCGAGATGGTGGACGTGCTCACGCTGAGCGCCACGCCCATCCCCCGCTCGCTCTACCTCGGGCTCGTCGGCGCGCGCGACCTGTCGCTCCTGCGCACTCCCCCGCCCGGCCGCGTCGCGGTGCGCACGCGCGTCGCGGCGTGGTCCGAAGCGACGATCCGCGAAGCGGTGGAGCGCGAAGCGGCTCGCGGCGGCCAGATTTTCTTCCTGCACAACCGCGTGGACACGCTGCCGATCCTCGCCTCGAAACTGCGCAGGATGTTCCCGTCGCTCCGCATCGCCATCGGGCACGGCAGGATGCCGCCCGCGGAAACGGCCGCCGTCATGCGCGACTTCGCGGCAGGCCGTTTCGACATGCTGCTCTGCACGACGATCGTCGAAAACGGCGTGGACGTCCCCCGCGCCAACACGATAATCGTGGACCGCGCCGACCGGTTCGGCGTGGCGGACCTGTACCAGCTCCGCGGCCGCGTGGGGCGCGCGCGGGCGCAGGCGTGGGCGTACTTCCTCGTGCCGGCCGAAGGGATGATCGCCCCGGACGCCCGCAAGCGCCTCGAAGCGCTGCAGGGGTCGTCCGAACTCGGCTGCGGCGTGTCGCTCGCCATGCGCGACCTGGCGATCCGCGGCTCCGGCAACCTGCTCGGCGCGGAGCAGAGCGGCCACATCGCCGCGATCGGCTTCAGGATGTACTGCCAGCTGCTGCGCCGCGCCGTGGCGCAGCTCCGCGGCGAGCCGCCGCCGCTTCTCGTGGACGCCGAACTGGACCTGCCTTTCGTCACGTTCGGGCCAGTTCCGGCGGCCGGCGCCGCGAGCGCGTGCCTGCCGCGCGAATACGCCGGGGACGACTCCGCGCGCATCGAATTCCACCGCCGCCTCGCGGAGTGTTCGTCGGAGAGCGAACTGGCGGACCTGCGCGCCGACGTCACCGACCGCTTCGGCGAAGCGCCGCCGGAGCTCGACCGCCTCTTCCGCGCCTCGCTGTGCAGGGTGCTAGCCTCGGCCCGCGGGATTTCCCGCGTCCGCGTGGAGCCCGAGAGCGGGCGACTCTACATGTACCGCGGCGGCGTTCCGCTGCGCTTCCGCGGCGCGCTGCCCGTTCCCGGCGGCGCCACGCCGGACGAGCGGCTCGATTCCGTGCTGCGCCTCGTGCGCGTGCAGGAGCCCGCCGCCCCGGCGGCAAGGACTTGAAGGACGATTCCGAAATGCCCAGAGACAGACACGTGAACCGGGCGCTGGCCCTCCAGCGCGATCCAAATCTCCCCCCTTCGCTCGCCCTCGAACCCGGCGCGTGCCCGATCATGCGTCCCGACGGCGCGATGAAGGAGCGGCTGGAGCGCCACGAAGCGCCCCTGCCCGTCTGCCCGGACCCGGAAAAATGCCCGGTGCGCGCGTTCTTCGCCTCCGCCGCGGCGGCCGGCGCGCCGGTCGAGCTGGAGGTCGGCTCAGGCTACGGGCGCTTCGCGATGGGCCACGCCGCCGCGCACCCGGAAATCCGGTTTTTCGCGGTGGAGCAGGACGAAGCCCGCGTCGCCCGCACGGACGTCGCGTCGCGCAAGCGCGGCCTCTCGAACGTCGGCTGGCTCGCGGGCGAAGCGCGCTACGCGCTCGAATACTGCGTGCCGCCGGGATCCGTCTCCGCGGCGTTCGTCCTTTTCCCCGATCCCTGGCCCAAGGACCGACACGCCCGCAACCGCTTCTTCCGCGCGCCGAACGTGGAGCTCGTGTGGCGCGCGCTCAAGCCGGGCGGGGCGCTCCACGCCGCGACCGACGACGCGTCGTACTTCGCCGAGGCCGTCGCGGCGGTGGACTCCGACCCGCGTTTCGAGCGCGTCGAACCCTACTGGCGCGGACCCGACGAGCAGACGGACTTCGAGCGCAAGTTCCTCGCGCAGGGCAAGACAGTGAACCGCGCCTCGTGGCGCAAGCGGGGCTGACCGTGGCTGCGCACCTCCCCGAACTGCTCGCCCCGGCCGGTTCGCCCGCCGCCGCGTTCGCCGCGTTCGAATACGGGGCGGACGCCGTCTACGCCGGTCTCTCCCGCTTCTCTGCCCGCGCCGAGGCGGAAAACTTCGACGCCGCGCGCCTCCGCGAGCTCGTCGCGTTCGCGCGCTCCCTGCCGCGCCAGCGCAAGGTCTACGTCGCCGTAAACACGCTAGTCGGCGATGCCGATTTCCCGGCTCTCGCCGAAACCCTCGAAGCGGTGGAAAGCGCGGAACCGGACGGCGTCATAGTCCAGGACCTCGGCGCCGCGGCGGCGATCCGGCGCGAGTTTCCCTCCCTCGCGCTCCACGCCTCCACGCAGATGGCGGCGCATTCGGCGGAAGGAGTGCGCGCGCTGCGCGACCTCGGTTTCTCCCGCGTCGTTCTCGCCCGCGAATGCACGCTCGAAGAAACGGCGCGGGCAGTCCGCGAAGGCGGCGCGGAGATCGAAATCTTCGTGCACGGCGCGCTGTGCCACTCCGTCTCCGGCCTGTGCCTCTTCTCCGCGCTCGAAAAGGGCCGCAGCGGCAACCGCGGCCGGTGCGCGTACTGCTGCCGGTTGCAACGCGGGACGCTTTTCCCGCATTCGATGAAGGACCTGTGCCTCGCGCCGCTGATCGACCGCGTCGTGGCGACAGGCGCGGCGTCGCTCAAAATCGAAGGCCGCATGAAGGGTCCGCTCTACGTCGCGTGCGCGACGGCGCTCTACCGCGCGCTCTTGGACGGCCTCCGCGACCCGGAAAAAATCAAGGAGCTGGAGGACGACCTCCGCAGCGTTTTCGCGCGCGACTGGACTTCGCTTTACGCGCTCGGGCGCGAAGCGCCCGTGTCTTCCACGTCCGATCCGCATTCGCTAGGCCACCGCGGCGCGCCAATCGGCACCGTTTCCCGCGTCGTCCCGCCGGACTCCCGCAACCCCGGCGGCAGGCTCGTTTTCCGCAC
>JAFUXX010000300.1 GCA_017476965.1 Kiritimatiellia bacterium
CGCCGCGTGGCGTCGTGCATCGGCCGCACGACCTGCGCGAGGATTATCGCGGCGAGGGGAGGCAGCAGGACCGAAGAGTGCGCGGAGACGAACCGCAGCCCGTACAGCAGCGCCGCCGCGACGACGGCGGCGATGGCCGAGAAGGCGAGCAGCGCCGCCGCGGCCGCGACGATCGACGCCTGGCGCGGCGTGAACGCTATGCCGCGCGTTTTTTCCGTGTCGTTTTGCATGGCGCAATCATACACCGGAACCGCCCCCGTGAACACCCCGCCGGAGGAGCGGCGCGCGTCAGGCGCAGGGCTGGGTCCAGGCGACGAGTTTGCCTTTGGGGTGGAGATTGGCCGTGCAGAGCGTCTGCCCGGGCTCTTCGACGCGCGCGCGGACGTAGAGGTCGTCCGGCTGCATCGCGTAAGACGCGCGCACGGCTTCGCCGGGCGCGCCCCGGAATGTCGCGACCTCGCGGCCGATGCGGTCGTCGTAAACGTTCACGGTGCGCTCGTGCACCGCCGAGTCGGGCTCCGCGGCGGGGCGGATCGCGATCGTGCGCACCGGGGTTTCGGAGAAGTCGCGCTTCGAGACGAAGAAGCGGACCGTCCGCGCGGCGCCGGGCTTCGCGGCGACGGAGACCGAGAGCGTGCGGGTCGCGCGGTCGAACGAGACGTCCTCCGGCTCCAGCCCCTCGCACGCGACGAAATCTCCGCGCTCCATGGCGGCGACGAGCGAGTCGCCGTCGAGCGACGCGGAGCGGACAAGCGTCCAGGCGTTGAACGGCATGAGCATTCCGCCGTGCGGTTCGCCGCGGTAGACGTGGGTGTCGTCGCCCCCGAGGCCGTAGAGCAGCGGCAGGCCGCGGCGCGCGCGGAAGGCGTTGGCGACGTCCCAGAAGCGGTCGGTGTCGAAGCCGTCCTGCGGCAGTTCCGCGGCGGCGGCGATTTCGGTGCCGTTGTTGCAGACTTCGAAGAACCGCACCTCGGGCGTTTCCGCGAGAACCTCCGGCGCGATGTCGTACCACTGCCAGATCGGGTGGTTGAGCATGAAAAGCGCGCGCTCGCCGCGCGCGGCCGCGAATGCCGCCGTCTCGCGCGCGTGGCGCGCGACGAATCGCGGGAGCGGGACGTCGTCCTCGGTGCGGACGAAATCCGGCGACGCGATGGACGGCAGCAGTTTCGGGACGTTCACCACGTTCATGTGGACCTGGTGGCTGCGGCCGTCGGAGTACTTCACGGTGCGGGTCGCCTCGAAAGCCGGGACGAGCGCGAAGCGGCCGGGTTCGTCGAACCGAGCGGCGAGCTCGGCGAAGGTGGAAAGGCGCGCTTCGCGGATACCCTCCGCCCCGGTGCGCGTCCTGGCGTCCGGGAAAGCGGCGAGGTATTCGCCGAAATAGCGCTCGCGGCCGGTTTCGGCGATCCAGCGGTCGGGGTCGTCCTGGTAGACGTTGTGGTCGCTGAGACCGAGGAAATTGTAGCCGCGCGCCTTGTACCAGGAGATCGATTCCTCGGGGAAGGCCCGCCCGTCGGACCAGAAAGTGTGGGTGTGGAGATTGCCGCGCCACCAGCGCGCTGCGGATTTGGCTGCTTCTTTTTCGGCGCCGTTCATCGTCGTGTCCTCGGTCCGCGGCCCGTCCCGGGCCGCCGCGGGCGCATCATACGCCACCTCCCCTTGCAAGTAAATCATGATTTCGGCCCCGGAAAGCGCGTTTTTTGCTCATTGACTCCGGCGGCCGCCGAAACTAGAATCGCCCGCGGTTGGACATGAAACAGCGACACGTGATGCTCATGATCGATCCGCCGATCCCGAACAGGTTCGACGGCATCATGCGCTACGCCCGCGAGCGCGGCTGGCGGTTGACGCTCTCGAACCGGCTCGTGCGCGCGCCGCGCGGCTGGGCGGGCGACGGCGCGCTCGTGACGCTCCGCGGCGAAAACATGGCCACGCACTTCGCGGAGGACCTGGTACGCCGCGGCGTGCCGGTGGTGGACCTCACCCTGCACCGGCCGGACATGGCGGTGCCGCGCGCCGTGCCGGACTACCAAGGCGCCGGGCGGCTCGCGGCGGAGTACTTCGCCGGGATCGGCATCAAGCGCACGGTCTGGTTTTCCACGCAGTGGTCGAACGTGCAGCGGCTCTTCCACGACGGCCTTTCGCACGGCATGGCCGGCGTTCCCGGATCGGAGCCGCCGGCCAGGTTCGTCCTGTCCGAAATGGTGCCGCGCGCGCGTCTCGACGATCCGGACCGCTTCGCCGCCGCGCTCGCGCCGCGCATCGCCGCGCTCCGCAAGCCGGTCGGCGTGCTCGCGTACAACGACGAGGAGGCGACCCGCCTCCTGGCGCTCTGCCTCGACTCCGGCTTCAAGGTGCCGGAGGAGGTTGCCGTGATGGGCATCGGCAACGACGTGTTCCTCTGCGAAAACCAGGCCGTGCCGCTTTCGAGCGTCGACGACGAACTCGAGCTCTGCGGCTACGAGGGGGCGAAGCTGCTCGACGCGCTGATGGACGGCGCCCCGCCGCCGCCCGCGCCGGTCGTGGTGCCGTGCCGGAGGCTCTTCGCGCGGCGCTCCACGGACTTCCTCGCCACCGAAAGCCCCGTGCTGCGCAAGGCGCTTTCGATCCTCTCGGAGCGCATCGCCGCGCCGCCGAGCATGGTGCAGCTTTCCGAGGAGTGCGGGGTGTCCCGCGCGACGCTCGACCGGCTCTTCATGCGCGAACTCGGCCGCCCGGCGCACGCGGAGCTCCTGCGGCGGCGCATCGAAAAGGCGAAAGAGCTGCTGCGCGGCGGGCGCCTTTCGGTGGGCGACGTCTCGCGCGAATGCGGCTTCTGCAACCCCGGCTACTTCGCCGCGGCTTTTTTCCGCGCCGAAGGCGTCACCCCCCGCAAGTGGCGCTCCGGCGAAACCCGGCCCCCGTCTCCCGGCAGCCCCCCGCGCAAGCCGCTGCCCGGGAAGGGGAGCGGGGAGGGGGCGGCAACGTAAAAGCGCGGGCCCCCCGCGCAAGCCGCTGCCCGGGAAGGGGAGCGGGGAGGGGGCGGAGCCCTCTCCCCGTATCGGCGGGGCCCAAGAAGCGAAATTCCTTGATTTCGGGTCTGTGTTTTGGTAGAGTTCGCCGCGCTCGCGCAAAATCCCTCGTTGCGTGGCGGAATCCGGCCCGGGCCTTCTCCCCCGTTTCCGGGCCGATTGTCAAAAATAACGAAAGTTCTCCCATGCAAGCATACGCAGTGATCGAAACCGGCGGCAAGCAGTACCGCGTGCAGGCCGGCGACAAAATCCGGATCGAACTCCTCCCCGGGGAAAAGGGCTCCGAGGTCAAGATCGACAAGGTTCTCGCCGTTTCCGACGGCACGTCCCTCAAGGTCGGCACCCCCTACGTCGAAGGCGCCGCCGTGACCCTCCGGATCGAGGAC
Organism: Kiritimatiellia bacterium; assembly: GCA_017476965.1. Classification (GTDB taxonomy): domain Bacteria; phylum Verrucomicrobiota; class Kiritimatiellia; order RFP12; family UBA3636; genus UBA3636. The sequence continues at coordinate 3,398 of JAFUXX010000300.1, forward strand.
CGCATCCGCGGGCCCAAGCTCGTCAGCTTCGACAAGAAGCGCCGCAAGGGCTACTCCCGCACCGTCGGCCACCGCCAGGAGCTCACCGTCGCGGTCGTCGAGTCTCTCTAACCCGTCCGAATCCAAGGAGGCAACACAATGTCCAAGAGCCATCAGGGCGTCAACGGCCGCGAATCGGCGGGCCAGCGTCTCGGAGTGAAGCGCTACGGCGGCCAGGCCGTCAAGGCCGGCGAAATCCTCGTCCGCCAGCGCGGGACCAAGTTCAAGCCCGGCGTCAACGTCCGCCGCGGCGGCGACGACACTCTCTTCACCGTGGCCGCCGGCCGCGTGAAGTTCGAGAAGGAAGGCACCGTCGTTTCGGTCTACCCCGTCGAAGAGCCCGCGAAGTAGCGGCTCCGCGCGGCGCG
>JAFUXX010000301.1 GCA_017476965.1 Kiritimatiellia bacterium
CGCCGGCCACGGCAACCACAACTTCGCGAAGTCGGCCGCCGAGGCCATGATGGAGGCGCACCTGCCGCTGGCCGCAGTCTTCGAGGCGCAGCTTCCCGAAGGCCGCCTCGACCGCTACCGCTTCCTCGTCGCGTCCGGCATCGACGCCACGCGCGACGGCACGGTGGCGGCGCTGCGCTCGTGGGTCGAGCGCGGCGGCACGCTCGTCCTCGGGCAGGAGGCCATGACGCTCGACGAATGGGCGCGCGAACGCCCGGCGGCCGCGACGTTCGGAATCGCCCTCGGCGACCAGGTCAAGGGCGCGCCGCAGCCCTTCAAGCTGGGCGGCGTCGAATACGAGGGCGCGCCGTACCGCGCCGTCTCCGGACGCTCGGACGGGTGGGAGGTCGCCGCCGTCTTCGCCGACGGCGCCCCGGCGGTCCTGAAGCGCCGCATCGGCAAGGGAACGGTCTACTTCAACGCCGCGCGAATGGACGCCGCCGGCGAGGCGAGGCTTCTGGCGGCGCTCGCCTTCGAGGCCGGCATCGCCCCGGTGGCCCACGCACTGGACTTCGAAACCGGCGCCGACGTCCCGAACCTCGAAATCCACGCCGCGCGTTGCGACGGCGGCAGGGCATTCGCGCTGATCCTCCACGGCCTCGTGCCGCGCGCCGTCCGCTTCATCCCGGGTCCGGGCTTCAAGTGCGACGACCTCGTGAACGTCGCCGACGGCACCCTGCTGGGGCGCGACGCCGACGGCGCGGCGCTGCTCCTGATGGAACCCGACAAACCCGTGCTGCTGCGGGGCGCCCGCGACGGCGCCGGCTGCAGGCAGGCGCGCGAAGGATTGCTCGGACGACTCTTCGGCCGCAACCGCGCCGCCTCCCCGGCAGACGGGACGCTCGCCGCCATGGTCGTCTCCTCCGAACCGTACGGCGACGTCGCGGCCAAGGCCCGCCAGTGGCTCGACGAGCGCCGCCCGAAGCCCGCCGGCAAAGCGTTCTCCGTCGATCTCTCGCGGATGCGGTTCGTCGATCTCCGGGCCGCGGCGAACAGGTCGTTCGTCGACTCCGTCGCGGGCGACGGCAAGGGCGGCTGGACGGACCAGGGGGAGAACTGCCTGCGCAACGCGCCGTGGGGCGTGACGGACTGCAACGGCGTGCCGTTCGACTTCATCCGCCCCGACCAGAACGAAGAGCGCGCGTGCATCGTGCTCAAGTCCGCGCATCTGCCGGACCTGCCCGACGCGGTGCGCGGGATCGAAGTGGGCGCGCGCGTCGAAGCGCTGTGGTTCCTGCACGCGGGAGCGTGGCTCGAAGCGATGACGGACGAGGCGTTCAGCTACGTCGTGCATTACGCGGACGGCACGACGGAAACCGCGCCGATGATGCCCAAGACCGATTTCGACGACTGGTGGGTGCGCTCGCGAGGCAAGCCCCCGGCCACGGCCCGGTGCCGCGTGGGCTGGACGAACTCCGAGAAGAAGGGGTTCTACGTCCTGCGCTGGGAGAACCCGCATCCGGAGAAGACCGTCGCGACGATCGACGTCGAAAGCGCCGGAACGAACGTCGCGCCGCTTGTCGCCGCCATCACCGCGGAGATTCCGGACGACTCCCCGACCGCGCTCTGGAGGCTCAAGGCGCGGTCGTGGAACGGCACCGGCGCGGTGCGCCGCCACTGCGGGCTGGAGCTGCTCTGCGGCGACGAAACGAAGGACTGGGCCGGGACGCACCTCGAATTCCCGGAGCCCGTCGCGCTGCCCGAAGTGCACGAAGGGTCCCAGCTCGCGCTCGCGTTCGAAGTGGACGGCGGCGAGAACGCCCTCGGCGCGCGGGACTGCCCGCCCCCGGCGTTCCAGGTCGCGGTGACGCTGGTGGACGGCGAAGGCGCGAAGCGCCGCACCGCCTACGTGACCGGCAAGCCGGAAGGCGGCTCGACGGACGCGGACCCGGACACCTGGCAGCGCGTCGAGATTCCGCTCGGGCGCCAGCTCGAAGGCGGCGAAAAGGCCGCGACCGGGGTGTCGGTGCAGTTCAAGGCGATGCCCGCCCGCCGCGCCGGCCTCGTGATCCGCAACCTGCGGTTCGTCGAGATTCCGTCGCGCCCCGCGCAGTAAGCGCGTCAGGCCGCGGCGGCGGCGGCGCGGCGCG
>JAFUXX010000302.1 GCA_017476965.1 Kiritimatiellia bacterium
ATTATACGCGCTCTCCGGCGCGTCCGCAACGCCGCAAGCCGATTTGACGGGGCCGCGGCCGTAGGCTAGAATTGCCGCGGTCGCCCGCTTTCGGGACCGGACGCCCAACCCGGCTTTTCGCATGAGCACGATTCCTCTTTCCAACGTTCAAAGCGCAGTTCTCGCCATCGCCCCGCAGGACGCCCTCGTGGCGGTTTTCGCGGTCGCGGCGCTGGGCTTCCTCGGCCTGTTCCTCTTCATGCGCTCGCGCCTGCGCGCCTCGCTCGTCGAAAAGGCGCGCGCGGATTTCTCGTCCGAACTGCTTTCGAAGTTCGGGCGCAGCATGGAGACGCGCATCGGCAGCGGCGGCCCGGCGGGCGGCGCGTCCGGAGGCGGCGACCACGTCGCCCGCATCCTCGCCTACGCGAACATCGCCGAAGCGCTCTCCGGCGGCTACGAGTGCATCTACTACATCGACATCGCTACCGGCCGCTTCGACCAGTACCGCTCCGGCGGCCTCCACGACCAGATCGAGGTCGGCGGCGACGGCGCGGACTTCTTCGCCTCCGTCGCGTCCCTCGTGTCGACCGCGGTCCATCCGGACGACGTCTGGCGCGTGCGCGAGGCGTTCGCGCGCGACAATCTCGTCCGCGAAACCGACGGCGGCAAGGTGTTCTCCGTCTCGTACCGGTTCGCCGTCGGCGACGGCTACATCTGGCTCAACGCCCGCGCAATCCGCTCCTCCGGCGGCAGCGACGACCATCTCGTGGTCGCCGTCGCCAACGTCGACGAGCAGATGCGCCGCGAAAAAGGCCACGAGGCCCGCGCCAACGAATCCGTCGCCAAGCTGGAGGAGATGCTGGAGCAGTCGGCCCGCTCGCGCGCCACGCTCGTGAAGCTCGCGACCTACCAGGACGCGGACGAGCTGCGCGACATCGCGCTCCGCGAAACGGGCCAGATCCTCGGCGCCACGGCCGTGTTCCTCTTCCGCCACAGGATGGACGGCTCCACGCCGCTCGTGCATTCGTGGTTCCGCTCGCCGGAGTACAACGTCTTCCCGAAGAACATCGCCGAAGTCAACGAGACGCCCGACTACCTCGACGCGCACTCCGACATCCGCTACGCGCTCGGGCAGCCCGAAGGCAACAACCCCGCGTGGGACGACATGCTTCGCAAGGCCAAGTCCACCCGCTTCCTCGCGGGCCTGCTGCGCGTGGACGGCGAAGTGTGGGGCCACGTGAGCTACGTGATCGACCGCCACGGGCTCCCCGGCCGCGAGGAGCTGGAGATGTTCCACGAGGCCTGCGCGCTCGTGCAGATCGGCGTCCTCCGCGCCCGCATCATCGAGACCCGCGACACGCACCAGCGCCAGCTCGTCGCCTCCGCCCGCGCCGCCAACCAGGCCGCGCGCGCCAAGACGATGTTCCTCGCCACGATGTCCCACGAGATCCGCACCCCGCTCAACGCGGTCGTGGGCTACAGCGAGTTCCTCAACCGGCCCGGCATCACGCCGGACGAAATCCGCGAGTACACGGTCGGCATTTCGCACAGCGCCAACGCCCTGCTTTCGCTCATCAACGACATCCTCGACCTGTCCAAGCTCGAAGCCGGCAAGGTCGACATGAGCGGCAAGTGCGACCTGGCGAAGCTGTTCGACGAAATGGAGTCGCTTTTCCACTACCGCGCCGTCACCAAGGACCTCCGCCTCTCGGCCAAGATCGCGCCCGACTTCCCCGTCCTCAAGCTTTCCGAGGAGCACGTCCGCCAGATCCTGCTCAACGTCATCGGCAACGCCGTGAAGTTCACCGACGCCGGTCTCGTGGAGTGGACCGCCGAGGCGCACCCGGACGGCGACGGCACCGTGGCGCTCAACATTTCCGTGGACGACACCGGCATCGGCATCGCCAAGGACAAGCTCGCGTCGATCTTCGACCCGTTCGTGCAGGACGGCGCCACGCGCGGCGGCAAGGTCTACAACGGCACCGGGCTGGGCCTGCCGATCGTCAAGCGCCTGCTCGACGCCTGCAACGGCACCATCCGCATCGAGAGCGAGCCGCGCGAAGGCACCCACATCCGGATCCACATTTCGCGCGTGGCCGTGCTCGGCAAGGCCGGCGCCGCGGCTTCGCAGGCCGCACAGCCTTCCTCCAACGCCATGGCCGAGCCGCTCGCGTTCCCCGAGGGCTTCCGCGCGCTCATCGTCGACGACGTGCCGATCAACCTCAAGATCCTCGACCTGCACGTGCGCGGGCTCGGCGTCAAGGAGGTTTCGCAGGCCACTTCCGCCGAGGAAGCGCTGCGCCGCATCGCGGAAAAGAAGCCGGACGTCGTCCTGACCGACATGTGGATGCCCGGCATGAGCGGCGCCGACCTCGCGGCCGAAATCCGCAAGGACAAGTCGCTCGATTCCGTCCCGCTCGTCGCCGTCACGGCGGACAACGACGTCGGCGCCACGTTCGACCAGTCGTTCTTCTCCGCGGTCGTAACGAAGCCCGTCGCCGCCGCACGTCTCCGCCAGACGTTCCTCCAGCTCTTCCCCGGCGTCCGCGTGAAGTAGCGGGCGCCGCCGCCGGGCTAGGGCAGGGCGAACAGCAGCACGAGCCCCAGGGATATCGACGAAAGCACTGTCGTAAGGGCGACGGCCGCGCCGGCGAGGCGTGCGTCGCCGCCCATTTCTTCGGCCATCACGTAGGACGCCACCGCGCTCGGGCACGCGAGAAACGCGAGCACCACGAACATGTGGAGCCCGCCCAGCCCGAGCGCCGCGCATGTCGCGAGCCCGACGAGCGGGCAGACCGCCAGTTTCACGAACGCCGCCGCGAACGCCCCGCCGCGCGCCGCTTTCACGCGCTCCGGCGTGAGTGACGCGCCCAGCGCGAGGAGCGACCCCGCGGTGGCCATCCCGCCGAAGCAGGAAACGGTCCGCGCGATTGGCATCGGCAGCGCGAAGCCCCACTTTTCGCGAGCGTAGAGCAGCGCGAGCCCCGCGAGGCACGCGAGGATGAGCGGGTTGCGGGCGATTCCCGACGCGACGCGCCACGCCCGGACCCGGATGCTGTCGCCGTCGCCGGGGCGCGTGAGGAACGCGACCCCGAGCAGGTTGTAGAGCAGCAGGCACGGGGCGAGCGTCATGACCGCGAGCGGCATCCCTTCCGCCGCCAAGTCCGGCCGCACGGCGAACGCGCTCGCCATGACCGGTATGCCGATGTAGGCGTTGTTGCTGCGCAGCACGGTCTGGCAGAACGTGCCTCGCGAAGCGCGTGGTATCCCGAGCGGTTTTGCGAGAACCCAGCCAGCCGCCGCGGTAGCCAGCGTCGCGAGCGCGAGCGCGAGGGACGTGCGCGCGGACCTGTCGGCGACGGCCGCCGTCGAAATCGAATCGACGAGCATGCACGGCAGCGCGCCGTGGAACACTAGCCGGTTGAGCCCTTTTGCCGCTTCTTCGCGGAAAAAGCCGGTCCTGCGAAGCGCCGCGCCGAGGGCGAGCATGAAAAACACCGGGAACAGCACGCCCGGTACCGCGAGCGCGGCGTTCACGGTTCCGCCCTCCCGCCGCCGTGCTTGGCCGCGTAGTGCGGCGGCGTCCCGGGATCGTTCCACGCGACGGTTTCGCCGATGCGCGCTATCCGCGCCGAAAGGCATCCGCGGCACTGCCCGGAAGTTTCGTCGAGGCAGGGCTTGCCCTTGTAGAGCTGGTAGTCCGCCCGGTACTGCCTGTCGGTCGCGTTGGGCATCATCACGTTGGCGCCGGCGAGCAACGCGCGCTCCCGTCCGTCCGGCGCGAGGACCTGCAGCGCGGTCGCCGCCGCGATGTTGCAGTCGTGCAGGTGCAGGCGCGTCGCGGCGATGACGTCCAGCGCCAGTTCCAGCGCCTCCGTCTTGTCGAACGGCGCGCCGGCCATCGGAGTTTCCGGATTCGGCACGAATGGCCCCATGCCGATCATGTCGGCGTCGACCTCGCGGAAGAAGTCGATGTCCCGCGCGATGTCGAGCGCGGTCTGTCCGGGAATGCCGAACATGACCCCCGTTCCGACCTGGTAGCCGAGCGAAGCGAGATCGGAGAGGCACCCGCGGCGGCGCTTCCACGAGTGGTCCGCCGGATGGATCGAGGCGTAGAGTTCGGGATTGGATGTTTCGATGCGGAGCAGGTAGCGGTCCGCGCCCGCATCCCGCCACCGCGCGTAGACTTCGCGCGTCTGCTCGCCGAGACTGAGGACGATCGCGAAATCCGGAGCCGTGGCGGCGCGGATCGCGCGGACGATCCTCTCGATGCGCGCCGTGTTCTCCTCCGATTCGATTTCCCCGGATTGCAGGACCGCGGAGCCGTACCCCATTTCGAACGCCGAGCGCGCCATGCGGACGACGTCCGCCTCCGGTATCATGTACCGGTGCGTGGCCGCGTTGTCGCGGCGCAAGCCGCAGTAGAGGCAGTTCTTCGCGCAGGCGTTCCCGATCTCCACCAGACCGCGCAGGAAAGCGCGCGGACCGGTGGCGCGGAGCTTCACGGCGTACGCGGCCTCGCGCAGCGCCTTGCGCTCCGCGGGATCGCGCGCGGCCACCAGCACTGCCAGCTCTTCCGGCCGCAGCGCACCGCGACCGGCCGCCGCCCTGGCAAGCAGATTGTCGAAACTGTTCATCCGGGAAATTCCGCCACGGCGCGTCCGCCTCCGGCCGCGCCGTGGCGGGGATACTACGATTTTCCCCTTCCGCCCGCAAGGCCGCCCGGTTTGCATCTCGCGGCGGCGGATGCTAGACTTTCCGCCATTAACGACTACTCTTTCCGGACTCTCCACGCCGCCGACGGCGGCCGCGTGATCTTCCGCGGCGTCCTCGGGAGCCGTGCATACGGGACGAACCGCCCCGGGAGCGACCAGGACGTGCGCGGCATCCGCGTCCTCTTCGCCGCCGAGAGCGGCAGCAGGGCTTGGGGTTTCGCCTCGCCCGACAGCGATTGGGACGTCCGGGCGATCTACGTCCATCCGCGCGACTGGTATCTGGGCATCGCCGAAAAGCCGCGCGACACGTTCGAAGCGGCGCTTCCGGGCGACCTTGACGTTTCCGCTTGGGAACTTCGCAAGGCGCTCCGCCTCTTCGCCAAGTCGAACGTCCCGCTGCTCGAATGGCTTGGCAGCCCCGTGGTCTACCTCGACCGCGACGGGTTGCGCGACCGGCTTCGCGCGCTCATTCCGGTCGTGTTCGATCCCCGCGGGGCGGCCTGGCACCACCTAGCCATGCAGCGCGGCGCGCTCGCCGACTGCGCGCCCGACGGCTCGATACGCATCAAGAAGCTCTGTTACGCCCTCCGCTCGGCCCTGTCCGTCCGCTGGATCGCCGCGCGCGCTGCCATGCCGCCGGTTCCGTTCCCGGAACTGTTCGCCTCGACCGGCCTCGCCTCGTCCGCCGAAAGCGCCGTTCAAGGGCACTTTGCGGCAAACTTCGGCTGCGCGCGCAAAAGGAAGCGCCAAAGAGCGGTTCTTCGCCCGAGTTTCGTCCAGTCGCATTTGCCGGCGAATTGCGGCTGCGCCCGGAGCAGATAACTCCAGTCGCCCCCGTGGAGTTTCGCCCAGTCGCATCTGTCGGCGAATTCGGGTCGCGCAGACAGTATCCGCGCCCAGTTCCAGCCGTCGAACTTCGACCAGTCGCAGTTCGCGGCGGCCCCGGGGTCCTCGACAATCGATTCCGCCAGATCTCTTGTGGCCGACGATTCGTCAGTGAAAACTTCGGTAGTGTTTATTCCGTTCATCGCGTTCTGCTTTGTTGCCTACTCTTTCGACGAATGGCAGTCGGCGTCAGCCCGTTCGGCGGCCATCAGTTCTCCGAACCCGCCGTCTCCGGACTCGTAGCGCGAGTCAGCCGGCTCCGTCAGATTCGCGAACGCCAAGAGCAGGACGGCCTTCGCCTTTTCGAAGATTCCGGGCGCGACCGATTCGCGGGAACCGGCGACGTTGAGAATGCGGAAGCCGCGACCGCTCGCTGGAAGCGGCAGCTTCTCCAGCTCGAGCATCCAATCGGCGATAGTCTTCGCCGCCGCCGCGGGGTTGGAGACGTGGACGATCTTGCATGGCCGGCCGATTTCGGCCGCGATGCGGACGGTGAGCGAAGTGCCGCGGGAGAGCGGAAAACGGTCCGTCAGGATCAGCGTCGCGTCTGAATCGACGACATTCGCGCGCGTCCGCGCCTGGTAGTTGCTCTTCTGATGCTCCCGCATTCCGCGAAAGTAGTCCGGCACCCTGCCGTCCTCGGCGCGCCGTCCCCCCGGCACCCATCCTCCGAAAGGAATGTCCAATTCCATCGCGGCGGCCAGCCCGGCGCGGTCGACTCCCGTCTGGCCGCCGCTCACGATTTTCCATTTGTGTTCCGTAGTTTCCATTTGTTTTTTTCGCGCCGCGCCAGGCGCGCAGTCGCTGTCCCGTGCGGTGAAATTCCGCAGGGATGAATATATTTGTTTGCGATTTGCAAATCAAGAGCAAAACCGGGAACACCCTTATCCCGGAAAATTGACCCGGGCTTGGGCCGATCTCGCTTGAGACCGTCCCGTAGTGCATGTTGGAGCGCTTGCCTCAGACGGGGAATCCGGGCAGAAACGGCGTCCTGTCGGGAGGCTTGCGCTTTCGTGGTC
>JAFUXX010000303.1 GCA_017476965.1 Kiritimatiellia bacterium
ACCACAGGCCGCAGGGAGAGCAGCAGCGAATCGGCTTCCCCTACCGCGTTCGTAGCGGAAGTCAGCGCGTCCGGCACTCCGGCGAGGCCGAGGCGCACCGATTCCAGCGCGCCGTCGGCGGCGTCGGCCAACGCGGAAGTGCGCGCCGCGAGGTTGGTGACGGACTCCTTCACCTGCGAAAACGCGCCGATTTCCTGCGAGAGCGTCTGCATGACGTCGGTGAGCGTCTTCACCAAACTCGGGGCCGTCGGGACGTACGCGTACTCTGGAGTCCACGGGACCGGGATGTCGCGCGGGGAATCCTCGAAATCGAGGTCGATGTAGGCGAGCCCGGTTATGCCCTGGCTCTTCACGTGGGCGCGGAGGCCCTCCGCCACCTGCGAAGCCATGACCGCCTCGAACTTTTCCGGTCGCGGCATCTTGTCCGTGCGGATTCCGAACACGACGCGCGAATAGCGCAGGGCGCGGCGGACGTCCTCTCGCGAAGCGCCGGGGGCGAGCTCTTCCTCGTAGCGGGCGCGGGCGAATGAGACGGACTTCACGGAGCCGACCGGAATGCCGCGGTACTTCACGGCGGAGCCTTCGGAGACGCCCTGGACCGTCTCCTCGATGTACGTCTCGAAAAGGTCCTCCTTGCCGCCGGAAGCGCCGCCGCCGACAAGCGTGAAGGCCGCGACGGCCAAAGCGAGCGATGCGAGCGCGAACGCCCCGATTTTTGCGTATGTTGCCTGTTTCACGTGTCGTCCTTTCGCTTGGCGGAGCGGCGGCCGAAGAAGGCGCGGACCGCTGGGTGCGGACTGGAGTCGCGCAGCGCGGCCGGCGCGCCGACGTCGAGGGTCGAATGCGTTTCGCGGTCGAAGAACGCGGCGCGGTCCGCCACGGCGAATATGCTCGCGAGTTCGTGCGACACCATCACGACGGTCATGCGGCGGCGGTCGCGGATTTCGAGGATCAGGTCGTCGAGCTCCGCCGACGTGACGGGGTCGAGCCCGGCCGAAGGTTCGTCGAGGAAAAGGATGTCCGGATCGAGGACGAGCGCCCGGGCGATGGCCGCGCGCTTCTGCATTCCGCCGGAGATCTGCGACGGGTAGTGCCCGGCGAACGCGGCGAGGCCGACGGCGCGGAGCTTGTCCATGCAGATTTCGTCGATCTCAGCCCGCGGCCGCGCCGGAAGCGTCTGGAAAGGGACCGCGCAGTTTTCGAGGAGCGTCTTGGAGCCGAAGAGCGCGCCGTTCTGGAACATCACCCCGATGCGGCGCAAGAGCGGCGGCGTTTCGTCGGGCTCGGTTCCGGCCTCGGCGAACGTCTCGCCGAAGAGTTTCACGCACCCGCGCAGCGGCGGCTGGAGCCCGACCATCGTGCGCATCACGGTGCTCTTGCCGCAGCCGGAGCCGCCGAGAAGGACGAAAATTTCGCCGCGCGCGATCGAGAGGTTCACGTCGCGCTGCACGGCGGCGGCGCCGTAGCCGGCGTCGAGGCCGACCGTTTCGAGCGCGATTTCCCGTTCCTCTCCCATCTCAAGCCCCCGAGGCGCTGAGAAGCAGCGCGAACATGCCGTCCATCGCGATGAAAAGCACGAGCGACGTGACCACGGCGGCGGTCGTGGACTTGCCCACGGCGTCCGCCCCGCGGCCCGTCTCCAGCCCGCAGCGGCATCCGGCGGCGGAAATGGCCGCCCCGAACACGAGCCCCTTGGCGAGGCTCGTCACGAGATCGCCCGCGGCGCAGAACTCGAACGCGTTGGCGAGGAAAACCTTCGCGGAGTATCCGAAAAGCGAAAGCGTGAGGTAGCCGCCGGCGAGGCCGGCGAGGTCGGCGAAAAGCGACAGGAGAGGCAGCGCGAGCGCCCCGGCGGCGATCCGCGGCAGCGCGAGGTAGCCGACGGGGTCGATCCCCATCGTGCGCATCGCCGAAATTTCGTCGTTCACGACCATAGTGCCGATCTCGGCCGCGAAAGCGGAAGCCGAGCGCGCGGCCAGCACGATCGCGGCGACGATGGTGCCGAGTTCCTTGACGAGGGAGAGCCCGATCAGGTCGGCGACGTATATCTCCGCGCCGAACTTGTTCAGCATCGCGGCCGACATGTAGGCGATTATGAAGCCGAGCAGGAAACCGACGAGCATCGTCACCGGCACGGCCTGGGCTCCCGCGCGCAGGAAAATCCCGGCGAAGTCCGGCAGCCGCGAGCGCATGTCGCGCGCGAAACACGCGCGCCATGCGGCGGCGAGCAGGCGGCCGCAGAACTCGGCGGCGCCCGCGAGCGCAGACCGGCGCGAAACCGCCGGGCCCGTGTTTTTCCGGAGCTTCATTTCCTTCGAGGCAGTCCGGCGGAACGGCCGGAGACGGGCGGATTATAACCGCCGCGCGCTTTTGGAACAACCGCCGGAAACGCGCAGTCCCGTCCCCCCGGAGCCGGGGGGCGGGACTGGAGGCCTTCCGGTTGCGGCTCCGGCGGCGGGCCGCACGGATCCGCGAGCGGAAGCCCGCTATTCGAGAGAAAGGCCCTGAGCCTTGAGGTTTTCGCGGACTTGCGCCTTTTGCTTGTCCGACAGCATCGACATGTTCGGCATCATGGCCGCTCTCCATTTCCTCGCGGCGGCGCTTCATCTCCGCCTCTTGCCTCGCCTGCTCTTCCGCCTTGCGTTTCATCAACTCTTCCTGCCGGCGTTTGGCGTCCTCCATCCGGGACTGCGCGTCCTGCATCCTTCCGGCGCCCATGCCGTCTCCCGACGGGCCGGGCATGGCGCCGAGCGCGGCCGCGACGAGAAGCGGAACGGCGATGGGGAGGGCGCACGTCGGAATGCGAAAGCGTCAGGATCGACGTCGATCCGAAGAGCGTAGAGCACACGTCGCCCGCGACGTTCGACGAACCGGGAAAGAGGTTCATGAGCAGGTAGCCCATCGCCATCGCGCCGACGGAAAGCATCGCCAGCGCGGCGTCGCCGCGGACCTTTGCGCCGCGGCGGCGACCGCGGCGGCGTAGTCCTTGTCGAGCGCGGCGAGCTTGGCGCAATACGCGGCGGCGTTGGCGCGCCAGGCGTCGGCGCGGAAATCAGGCGCCGCCGCAGAGCGGATGCGGGCGGCGGGTCAAAAGCTGGCGCAGGACGAGGAACACGAAGCGCGGGTTGCCGATCAGGTAGCGGCGCCAGAGGCGGCGGGGTTCGGCGCAGAGGCGGAACAGCCATTCGAGGCAGCAGCGGCGCATCCAGCGCGGCGCCTGCGGCACCTTGCCGGCGTGGAAATTGAAAGCGGCGCCGACGGCGACGAGGACCGGGGCCTTGATGAGCTGACGCATGTCGCTCACCCAGTAATCCTGCTTCGGGGTGCCGATGCCGACCCAGACGACGTCCGCCCCCGAAGCGTTGATCTTTTCGGCGGCCTCGCGGCGCTCTTCCTCCGTCGGCGGGCGGAAGGGCGGAACGATCGAGCCCACGACCTGGAGCCCGGGGAAACGGGCGCGGAGATTCTCCGAGAGGAGGCGGACGGTTTCTTCGTCCGCCCCGCCGTAGAAAAAGTGGCGGAGCCCGGCGGCGCGGCCCTTGTCGCACACGCCGAGCATCACGTCGGGACCGTAGCAGCGCGACATCCGGGCGCGGGCGAAAACGCGCCCGAGAAGCACGAGCGGCATGCCGTCGCAGAGCGTCAGGAAAGAAGAGTTCGCGATGGCGGCGAGGCGCGGGGCGTCGTGGCACTTGAGAACCGAATCGACGGCGAAGATGCACACGTAGCCTGGGTCGCCTCCGCGGTCGCGGGCCGCGGACACTATGGCGTCCTCGGCCTCCTCGCGGCGGCAGCCGCTGAGCAGGACGTCGAGGACGCGGAAGCGCTTGAACGGCGAGGACTTCACCGGTTGTCCTCTTCGAGGATGCGGGCCGGGACGAAGTCCGTGAGCCAGCCGGCGAGGGTGATGCGCCAGTCGTCCTCCTCCTTCGAGCCGTCGTCCTTGTCGTAGCCGGGCTCGACGGACGCCACGAGGCGCAGCGCGATGCAGTCCCACGAGCGCTGGATCCAGCCGCCGACTTCCTCGACCTGGCTCGTTTCGAACTCGTAGCGGCCGAAGAGGTTGAACGCCCAGCGTTCGTTGGGGTACCAGGTGACGGAGCCGCTGAAGAGGCTGTTGCGGTCGTTGCGCCAGAGGTATTCGACGTCGCAGCGGAAGACGTCGTGCCACGAGACGAGGACGACGTCCGCGCGGTCGAGCTCGCCGGCGTCGTTGTCGTAGACGCCCTTGGTCTGGAGGCGCATCCAGTCGGAGGGGTACTGGCGGGCGTCCCACCCGAAATCGGAAACCGCCTCCTCGTCGTCCTCCGCGTCGAGGTTTATGTCGGTCCACAGGTCGAGGTAGGCGAACTCGCGCGGGGAACCGTCGGGACGGCGGTACTGCCAGCGCTGGCGCCAGCCGAGGCGGGCGGTGTTTTCCTTGTCGAGCGCGTCGACGGAATCGAACTGGAGGATTTCGAACGGCCGCAGGTCGGGCCGCGGGCGGAGCGTCCAGTCGACGTACGGCTCGGCGACGTGGCGCCACTCGGTGCCGTCTGCCGCGTCCCAATACCCGTAGGCGCGGGTCGAAATCTCGGCGCCGACCTCGAAGATCGAGCGCAGCTCGGAGCCGCCCTCGCGCGAAACGACCTCCTCCACCTCGGACGTCTCCCACGACACCTGGCCCACGTCGTTGGTGGTGGCGCTGGAAACGACGGAACGGGACTTGTAGGATTCGAGCGTCTTGTCGTAGTAGGTCGCGCGGTAGCCGGCGCGGGGCACGACGGAAAGGCAGCCGAAGTACTTGCGCGGGTACGAGAGACGGAACTCCGCGTCGCCGCGGAACGAATCGTAGTCCTCGCGCGAAGAGCCCTTTTCGAAAACGCGGCGCAGGAACGCGAGGGAGTCGTCGTTTTCGAAGTAGACGCCGGTTTCGCCGAGTTCGAGCGAATTGAGCGAGAACCACGCCTCGGGGAGGCGCTCGACCTGGGAGTAGATGTCGTTGAGGCGCGGGCGGGCGGAGAGGCCGGCGGTGTAGTCGTCGCCGTAATGCGTCCAGGTCGCGTAGTTTTCGGGCTCCGTCATCTCGCGCCACTCTTCGCGGAAGAAGTCCTTCTGCACGCGCGTGTCGGAAACGTAGAGGCCCTGCACGAGCACCTGGTCGCGGTCGGTGGCGTTCCAGGAGTGCTGGAGGCGGACGCGGTAGCGCTCGTCGGCGTCGGGGCCGATTTCGTCCGGCGGGTCGTCGTCCGACGGCATGTACCAGCCGGTCAGGTAGCCCTTGGAATCGTTTTCGCCGAACTCCCACGCCGCCTTTTCGCCGACTGCCCAGCCGCGGTCGGAGCGGAAGTCCGCGAAGGTGTAGGAGTCGATGAACTCCTTGTTCTTCTTGTCGCGCAGGATCGGGAGCTTGTAGGTGCCGAGCAGGTAGGCGCCCCACGAGTGCTTGTAGCCGGGCTGGAAGCGGAAGCCGTAGTGGCGCTCGAGGTCCTTCCAGTACCACGGAATGTAGAAGAACGGGATGCCGAAGAGCCGCGGCACGACGCCGGTGGCGGTCACGTCGTCGCCGGGGCGGAAGCGCGCCGTGCGGGCGCGCACGCACCAGTGGAAGCTGCCGGGCTCGTTGGTGCATGTCGTGAGCGTGGCGTTCTCGATTTCGTAGATCTGGCCGGGAGCGCCCGCGGCGTCGAACGCGCCGCCGTCCGCGAGCACGCGGAACGGGCGCGTGTAGAGGTCCACCGCGCGGGCGGCGCCGGCGCGTTCGCGCAGGTTGATCGCGAGCTCCTCGCCCTTCCAGAGCGTGCCGTCCTGCCCGACGAGCGAAACGTTGCCCGATGCCTCCGCGTCGCCGGTTTCGGAATTGTAGCGGATGCGGTCCGCGCGCAGCTCGAAGCCCTTGTAGCGGATGGCGACGTTGCCGGAAAACGTCGTCCACCCCGCGGAATCGCCGCCGAAACTGTACTCGGCGTCGTCCGCCATCACGTCCGTCTGGCCGTCGGCCTGCTTGAAAGACCTGGCCGAAGCGGAAAAACCGTCGAGAGGGCCGCCGCGCGAGGAGATGGAAAGCGCCAAGGCCGCCGCCGCGGCCGTGGCGGTGGCGAAAAAGCGGAAATCGTGCGTTGACTGCATGGCCCGGCAATCATACCACATCCGCCTGCGCCGCGGAAGGGGGTGCGCCGAGCGGAAAACGGCCCGGAAACGGAAAAATGTTGCCGCCGGGAGCCCGTGAAGGTAGAATCCGGCCCGTCACGATGAACGGGATCCGACTATTCGCGGCTGCGTCCGGCGCGCGCCGGGC
>JAFUXX010000004.1 GCA_017476965.1 Kiritimatiellia bacterium
CCGACGAGGGGGCCGCGCCGCGCGAAGCTCCGGCCAAGAAGCGCGCGCGGGAGGACGCTTCGCTCGTGCAGCAGGCGCTCGGAGGGCGGGCGCTTGGCGTCTACGTGTCCGGAGGGCGCGGAAGCGTGGCGCTCAAGGCGTCGCTCGCGCAGCTCGTCGATGCCGAGGAGCGGGCGAGCATCCGGCGGGAGAACGCCGCCGCCGGCGGCACGGAGGCGGACTACCGCGCCGCCGTCGCGGAGCGCGTCCGCGCGAACATGCTCGACGACTCGCCGCGCGCCGCGCAAGTGCTCGCGCACGAGATCGGGCACTGGATCGACGACTTGCCGGAGCTTGGCGGAGTCCTGCGCGAGCGCGGAAACGTGCTCGGTCACATCGCCTCGCTGAAACGCTACCTCTCCAAGACGCTGTTTCTCGACCCGAAGGAACACGGGGGCTTCGACTGGGACGAGGGCAGGATTCCGGGACTCTCGAAGGAGGAGCGCGCGGCAATCGTGCGCGCGGCCGAAAAGGGGATCAAGCGCGAGGACTTCGCATCGGATCAGGATTTCGCGGCCGCGAAACGCAAGGCACGTCGCGAAGCGCTCGAAAACGCGATGATCGAAAGGGGGCTCGCGAAATACGGGACCGTGCGCGGCGAGCTCGACGACCTGATTGCCTGGTACCGCCAGAGCGATCACGCCCCGGAGTACTACCAGAAGCCTTGGGAAATGTTCGCCGAGGCGTTTTCCGCCTGGCTCTACTACCCGAAGACCGCGGCGGCGAAAGCGCCGACGTTCTGCAAGCTCATCGAAAACTGGGGGCCGAAGAAGGGCGAAATCTGGAACGCGGTAAGGGAGGCGCAGCGGCGCGGCGGCGGCTTCGAGGAAGCGCTCGGAAACGCGGGCGGCGGCTTCCTGCAGCGCTTCCGCGAGCGGATGCAAGCCACGACGGCGGCTTTCTACAAGCTCGAGGGCTTCCGCCGTCCGGACGCGCGTTCGCTCGACGAGCGTTTCCGCGACTGGTACGGCGACGTCCTGGCCGTCTTATCCGGCGAGCTGCGCTGGGTGGACTGGGCGAGCCGCAAGCTCGAAAAGTTCCGCACCGGCAGCAGCGCGCAAGGCGGCTGGGGCACGGCCGCCGGAGCGCAAGCGCGCGCCAGCGTCCACGAGTACACCCACGCCAGCACCCTTGCCGAGTACGAGCTGGCGCGCTTCCGCACCGAAGTGCTGCCGCACCTGGAGCGCGGCGGCGCGACGATCCAGGACCTCGACGTGTATCTCACGCTCAACCGCGTGGCGGGCGAAGTGCTGGGCGCCGAGTCGCAGGGCGGCCGCGCAAACCTCTTCAACCCCGGCGGCCTCACGAGCGCGAGCGCCCGCGCGTATCTCGAAAAGTGGCGGCAGGAATCGCCCGCGACATTCGAGACCGCGAAAAGCGCCGCCGGGATCTTCGCGAAAATCCGGCGCGAAACCGTCCTGCCGTTCGCCGAACGGCAATCGGGCATCGGCGAAGCGGAGATGCGGGAAATGCTCGAAAACGACGCCTACGCGCGTTTCATGCAACTCTTCGCCCCGCGCGAAAGCCGCGCCGCTGCCGCACAGGGCGAAATGCGGGCCTCGAGCGGCATCCGCCACCAGCACACCGGCATGTTGGCGCAAAACGTTTCGCCGAGCCTCGCAACGCTCATGGGCGACGGGCAAATCTACTTCGACAGCGGCCTCAATGGCGCGCGGCGCGACGCCGTGGCGCTGCTCCGTGAAGTCTTCCCGGACGCGGTGCGCCTCGCGCCGCTGAAATTCGATCCGAAAACGCGCACGATGGTCCCCGACCAGACGCACGGCGGCGGCTGGCGCACGGTCGTCTTCCGCGAGCGCGGCGAAGACGGCAAGAGCCGCCTCGTCGGCTACGACGTGCGGGACTGGGCCGCCGCGGGCCTTCTCGGCGTCACGGCGCCGTACAAAGGCCCCGGAGCCGGATTTTTGCGCGCGCTCGACGCCGTGGGCGGATTCACCGCCAGGAGCGTGACGCAACTCTCCTGGGGCTTCAACCTTTTGAACCCGTTCCGCGACCGCAGCGGCATGTTGCGCAACATGCCCGTCGCCGAAAACGCCGGCGCTGCGGAAAAGTGGATCGGCGACGTCGGGAGCGCCGTGCGGTCCATCGCCAACGGCGCGGGCCGCGCCCGGCAGGGAGGCACCGAAGCGCACCCGCTCCTCATGGAAGCCCTGAAAGCCGGCGCAATGCCGGGCGGCGACTTCAGCGGCTGGAGCTTCAACCGCACCGCTGCGCGCGCCCTGGAGCAGCTGCTGCGCGGCGGCGACGAAGCAACCGTACTCAAAGCCGCCGACGAAGTGGTGCGCTCCCTCGGCCTCGACCCCGCCCTTGTCGCCTCGCAGCGCAAGACATTGGGCGTCCTGGGCGGCGCATGGGAAAAAATCCGCAACGCGTACAACTGGCTCCCGGAGCACATGGTGCGGACGGAGACCAACGGCAAAGCCGCAGCGTACGCCAAAGTCCGCCGCGCCCATCCCGACTGGGACCCTCGGCGCTGCGCCGAATTCGCGGCGCGCTACCTCGGCACTCCCGACCCGCAAGCGCCCGGACTCATCGCCCAGATACCGGGCTTCCGCCTGTTGTCGATGTTCTACACGATGACGACGCGCGGCATCGGCGACCAGATCCTCGGAGCCGCGCGCCTGCAGCCCGGCCTCATGGCCCGCCGCTTGCTGACGCACGAGGCGCTGCGGCAGCTCGGAAACAATTCCTGGTGGCTCCTCGTCGGCACCGGCGCCGGCACCGGCCTCGTGGGAGCGTTGCGGCGCCTCGCCGCGAAGTCCGACGAGGACGAAGAGGATGTGGCGTACTACAAGCGCGGCCTGGCCGCCACCGCCGACGCGCTCGAATGGTACTCCGAAGCGCAACGCGCGATATCGCCATTCGACCGCGCGAGCGCGCACAACTTCCCGATCTTCACCGTAGACCGGAAACAGGGAAAATTCGCCTACCTGAAAATCCCGTACGACCAGTCGTTTTATCCGATCGACGCCGTGGCGGACTACGCCATGTCGCGCGCGACCGGAATGCGGAATTTCACCGCGCGGGCGTTCTCGGACGCCGTAGCCGGAAGCGCGCTCCCGAGCCTCGGCCCGGGCGCCAGGCAGATAGGAGTCTTGCTGGGCGGGAGCGACCTGGGAAGCGGCAACCGGAACATCCACCCGAACGAGGATCGCGGACTGGCGGAACACGTTTGGGATCACCTTGCGACAGCATGGGATATCTGGACCGGACGAGGTTTCGGCATGCTCCCGGCGCGCGGAGGATTCGCCACCGCATGGGACGATCCCTCGAAAACGCCGTTGGAGCGCCTGCTTGCGATTCCCGGAATGAACAGCCTCGTGCGGCCGTTTTTGCGGGTGTCCAACCAGGGCGACGCAGAAACCGCGCGCATGATCCAGCGCGCGGTCGAACGCAACAAGAAAGCCGAGCGTCGCGCCGCCGCCGCCATTGCGCGGGACGAAGAGCCGGCCGCGGCCGACCTCGAAGCGTTGAAGCGCTACGCCGCCGAACCGGGACAAATGGTGCAAAGCGCATGGGAGCGTGACTACATGCGAACCAACATGCCGCCCTCGTGGCGAGCGCTGCAAAACGCTCCACGTCGGATGCAAAGCGACCTAATGGAAGAGTTTTCCGTCCGACCGCCGCCCCTGCCGCCGGACGCTTACTAGCACCCCGTCGCGCTCCGTGCACCGACCCGCCGATTCATCGGCGGGCTCTCGTCCCCGTCGCCCCGCTTCGCTTTCGCCTCGTGCGCCGACCCGCCGATTCATCGGCGGGCTCTCCCGGCCCCGCTTCCCGTCGCTCTCGCTTCTTTCCCCGCCTTTCACGGCATCCAACGCGGTATCCACAACCCGCCCATCCACCGAAACCCCAATAAAATCAACCTTTCCACAAACAACTGAAATTAGTCGGGCATGACCGCGAAGGGCGAAACGGGCTCGATGCAGGGCCATGTGTCGTGAAAGCGGGAAAGGACCGCCTCGAATGCCTGCGTGATGGCGCTCTTCACGAGCGAACCGTCTTCGGAGATGGCCGAAAAGTCGTGCAAGCCCGGCAGGCGCTTGAGCGTGACCATGTAGAAAAACGGCGTTTTGTAATCGAATCCGAAGAGGCGCGGCATGCGCAGGAGACTAGCACCTTGCGCCTTGCGGCGCAACCCCGCAGCGCAGCGCGGGGGCGCAAAACCCAGCCCGCGCGGGGCGCAAAACCCGCTTGCATGGCAGGAGAAAACACCCATGAACACACCTGAAGCATTTTTCCCTCCGAAACCGGAACTCTCGCCGGCGATCTACGCCTACGAATTGCCCGGTGTGCCTTCGCACAAGGGCTACCTGAAGGTCGGCTACACGGAGCGCGACGTGGAGGCTCGCGTGAAGGAGCAGCTGCGGACCGCGGGGCTGGCCGGGACGGCGCGGATCGTGGTGCGCGAGAGCGCGATGCGGCCGGACGGATCGGTGTTTCCGGACAAGGAGGTACACCGCCGGCTGGAAGCCTACGGTTGCACGAGGATGCCGGGAGGCGAGGAGTGGTACCTCTGCACGGAACGGGAGGTGCGGGCCGCGATCCGCGAGGCGCGCGACCGCTCGTCCGGCGTCGGCCCGCGGGACCTTTCCTTCGGGATGCGCCCGGAGCAGGCGCGGGCCGTGGCGCGGACGGCCGCGTATTTCCGCGAGGCCCGGAAAAGCGATCCGGACCGGACGCCGAAGTTCCTCTGGAACGCGAAGATGCGGTTCGGGAAGACGTTCGCCACGTACCAGCTCGCACGCGAGATGAAGTGGCGCAAGGTTCTCGTCCTCACCTTCAAGCCGGCCGTCGAGAGCGCGTGGCAGGAGGATCTGGAGCGGCACGTCGATTTCGAGGGATGGCAGTTCGTGTCGGACAAGGTCGCGGCGGCGACGGGACGCCCGATGGACGAGCTGTGGGACGACGCGGACAAGTCCCGCCCGGTGGTGGTGTTCGGGTCGTTCCAGAACTTGCTCGGGACGAACGACTCGGGCGGGATCAAGGCGAAGAACGAGTTCATCCACGCGGAGAACTGGGACGCGGTGGTTTTCGACGAATACCACTTCGGCGCCTGGCGCGAGAACGCGCGGAAGCTCTTCGCGAAGGACGCGGCGGACGAGGAAGCGCAGAGCGATTTCGACCCCGAGGACTACAAGCGCACGGAGGCGGACAACGCGTGGAACGAATCGTTCCTGCCGATCACGGCCGGTTGCTACTTGTATCTGTCCGGGACGCCGTTCCGCGCTCTCAACTCCGGCGAGTTCATCGAGGAGCAGATCCAGTCGTGGACGTATTCTGACGAGCAGCGCGAAAAGGAGGCGTGGCCGGCGGCGCATCCGGGAGAGCCGAATCCCTACGAGGAACTCCCGCGGATGGTGCTGCTCACCTACCGCCTGCCGCCGGAAATCCGGCAAATCGCCGAAAAGGGAGAATTCGACGAGTTCGACCTCAACGTGTTTTTCGCGGCGGAAGGGCGCGGACCGCTGGCGCGGTTCGTCTACGAAAGCGAGGTGCAGAAGTGGCTCGACCTCGTCCGGGGCGCGTATCTGCCGGCGGCGACGGACGACCTCAAGCTCGGGCAGGAAAAGAGGCCGCCGATGCCATACGGCGACGCGCGTCTCTTGCCGCTCCTGCAGCACACGCTCTGGTTCCTGCCGGACGTGGCGTCGTGCGAGGCGATGGCGAACCTGCTCGCCGCGCCGCACAACGCGTTCTTCCACGACTACAAGGTGGTCGTCGCCGCGGGAGCGGCGGCGGGGATCGGGCTCGACGCGCTGCGGCCGGTGCGCGAGGCGATGGGCGACCCGTTCGCCACGAAAACCATCACGCTCTCGTGCGGGAAGCTCACCACGGGCGTCACGGTGAAGCCGTGGGGCGGAGTGTTCATGCTGCGCTCGCTCAAGAGTCCGGAAACGTATTTCCAGACCGCGTTCCGCGTCCAGTCGCCGTGGACGGTGCGGACCGCGGACGGACTCCAGCGAATCGTGAAGCGCGAATGCTACGTGTTCGACTTCGCGCTCGACCGGGCGCTGCGGCAGATTTCGGACTACTCGTGCCGGCTCGACGCCAAGGCCGGCGATCCGGAAAGCAAGGTGGCGGCGTTCCTCAAGTTCCTGCCCGTGCTGGCCTACGACGGCAGCACGATGCGCGCCGTGAACGCGCAAGACGTGCTCGACATCGCGCTTTCCGGCACGTCGGCGACGCTGCTCGCCAAGCGCTGGGAATCCGCGCTCCTCGTGAACGTCGACAACGACACCTTGAAGCGCCTGATGGACAACCCGGACGCCATGGCGGCGCTTTCGCGGATCGAGGGCTTCCGCAGCCTCAATGCCGACATCGAGACGATCATCAACAAGTCAGAAGCCGTCAAGAGGGCGAAGGCGGAGGGAGAGAAGCGGACGAAAGACGGAAAGCCGGTTTCCGAGGAAGAAAAGGAATTCAAGAGCAAGCGCAAGGAAATCCAGGAGAAGCTGATCAAGTTCGCGACCCGCGTCCCGGTCTTCATGTATCTCACGGACTACCGCGAAAAATCGCTTCAAGACGTGATCACGCGGCTGGAGCCGGGCCTCTTCAAGAAAGTGACCGGGCTCGACACCAAGGATTTCGGACTGCTCTGCTCGCTCGGCGTGTTCAACGCGGAGCTCATGAACGACGCCATCTTCAAGTTCAAGCGCTACGAAGACGCAAGCCTCGTCTACACCGGGCTCGACAAACACTCCGGCGAAGCGGTCGGCGGCTGGGACGCGACGCTCCGGCGCGAAGAATTCGAGCAGGTGTATCCGAAGCGGCCCCTGGAGGCGCCGGAGCCCGTGGCTTCCGGCGATCCGCAAACCAAAGTCCGGCCGCCGGAGCCTCCAAAGAAACCGCTTCCCGAGTTCAAGAACGGGATGCGGGTCGTCCACAAGACCTTCGGCGAAGGAGTTGTTCGGGTTCGGCGCGACTCGCCGGAATACATTTTCGTCCGCTTCAAGACCGGCGGCGAGAAGCAATTCCGGATTCCAGATGCATTCCCCGGCGGCTTCCTGCGGTTGAAAGACTGATCCACGCGCCCGTGGACGGATGCCGGCCTCTTCGAAAATACGGCCTCGCCGCCCCGCCCGCCGCTGGATTGGAGAAAACATCAAGGAAATGAAGTAGCCATTTCACGATCTCAATGGCTTGTTGGCTGTGAAAGCAAGTGTTTTCGCAGAAATCAAGGAATTCAGATGGTGGAAATTTCGCAGTTTTCAAGACATTCAAAACGAGAACAATCGCAGTTTTCAAGACATTCGCCAGTCGCAAAATGGGGCGTCGCGCCGGGGCTGTTCCTTGCGTGACCTTGCAATTTTTACCGCGCAGGTAAAAATTGCATTGACTTCGTGCCGGCGCCTGTCTTGTTCCAGCCCCCAAGACCGCGCCGCCGCGCAGTTCCTCCCGTGGCGCGAATTTTGCGCCCGAATGGCCGAAGCGCCGCATTCCTCCGCGCCGCCATCGTGACGGCGGGGATGGAGGTGCGGGGATTAGTAGAGCAGTCCGAACATCCACAGGGGGATGCGGTTGCCGCGGCCGATTTCGAGGTCGTCCACGGCGAGGTAGCTTCGGGGCAGGTCGGCGATCTGGCCGAAGGTCTTGCCGGGGCCGCCGACCTCGAAGGTCAAGCGGCCGTCGACGAGGAAGTCCCCCGCCGCGGGATACGCGAGCGCGTGGCCCGCCGCGGCGAGCTGGTTGCGGAAGAACGTCTCGCGGAGCGTCCCGGTGTCCGGGCGGCGGACGAGCGCGTGCATCAGGTTCGTGTTGTCGCAGTAGATCTTCTCCGGACGGGAGAGGTTCTTGAGGGTCGCCGAACGGGAGGGCAGCAGTCCCAGCAGTCCGGCTCGTTCCAGCGCGTTCAGAATGCCGAGGCCGTTGTTGCGGTCGGTCTCCAGCTCGCGCCAGAGGTCGGTCATCCGCGGGACCTGCGGCACGGAGGAGGCGAGCACCATCAGCATCTTGCGAGCCTTGCGGATCGTGGCGAGGGTGACGGGCTCGGTCCGCGGATAGTCAATCTCCAGGATTTGGTCGGCGATGCGGCGGATGCGCTCGTGGTAGCCGGTCTTCGACTCCTTGTAGAAGGGGTAGTATCCCGACTTGAGGTAGCGCGAGAAGAGGGGAAGGATCTTCACGCGGGCCGCGATGTCGCGGGCGATGGCGGCGTGGCGGGACAGGAGCTCCTCCCAACCTACGGCGGGCAGGTCCAGCGCGCCGTCGAAGGACAGAAACTCGCGGAAGGAGAGGCCGGCGAGCGTGTAGGGAAGCTGCCGGCGCGAGAGGTCGCCGCCGCCCTTCTCCAGCTGCAGCAGGGAGGAGCCGCTGTAGACGACGTGCAGCGCCGGGAAGTCGTCGTGCAGGTTCTTCACGAGCGTCTGCCAGCCCTCGAAGTGGTGCACCTCGTCGAGGAAGATGTGCGTGCCGCCGTGGGAGTCGAGCCACGCGGCCACGTCCTGGACGCGGTGCGTGGCGAACCAGAGGTTGTCGAGCGAGACGTAGAGGGCGACGGTCGGATCGGGCGTCGTCTCCTTGATGCGCTGGAGCATCATCGTCGTTTTGCCCGTTCCCTTCGGCCCTTTGATACAAAGCAGCCGGTCGTTCCAGTCGATCTGCGGATAGAGCGATCGGTGGAACGCGGACGAGGTCGCGCGCATCCGGCGCTCCTGCGCGTCGAACAGTTCCTGAAGGTCTTCTTCGTTCATCGGAGGTCTTCTTTCTCGAATATCCGGAAATACTGTTTTCGCCCAAGAGAAAGTATTTCCAGATATCGTCTGGCGGATACACTAGCAGACTCCGCCCCGCGAATCAAGCGGAAAACGCGGTTTTGCACGGCGCGGCTTCCTCCGCGCCGACTGCGGCCTCCTCCCCGCCGCCGCTGCCGACTGACGGCGGGGCGGCCGGGGGTGGCGTCGCGCCGAGGCTGTTCCTTGCGTGGTCTTGCACTTTTTACCTGCAGGTAAAATTTGCATTGACTTCGTGCCGGCGCCTGTCTTGTTCCAGCCGCCAAGACCGCGCCGCCGCGCAGTTCCTCCCGTGGCGCGAATTTTGCGCCCAGATGGCCGGAGCGTCGTATGCCTCCGCTGTTTTGGCTCTCCACCGCGGATGTTTTACAGTTGACCTTGCAAGGCATATTGGATAGAATTTTCGCCATCAACTGACCTTGCGAGGAACTTTGATGATATACCAAACAACGGCGGAAATGCTCGCGTCGCTTGGAGAAGGTCTCCGTGCGGCGAGGCTGGCGGACAACCTGTCGCAGACAACGGCGGCGGCGAGGAGCGGCATTTCCCTCAAGGCCGTCCGCAATCTGGAAGCGGGGAAAAACGCGTCGACCGCTTCGCTTCTGGCGCTGTGCAAGACGCTGCGCCTCGTGGATTGGATCGCGAACTTGTCGCCGCCCGAAATTTCGGACGCGCTCTTCGACCGTCCGCGCGGCGCGCCGCCACGCCGCCGCGCCTCGCCCGCCAGGAGGAGAAGCCATGCCTAGTTTTTCACGGGCGGAGCGGGTGTTCGTGTCGCTCTGGGGGCACCGCGTCGGGACGATCGTTCCGGCGCCGCGCCAGGGTCTTTATGCCTTTCGCTACGATCCGGCGTTCGTGGCGTCCGGCATCGAAATCTCTCCGCTATCGATGCCCCTGCGCCGCGAGCCCTACGCTTTCCCCGAGCTGCCGCAAGAAGACTTCGGCGGGTTGCCGCCCGTTTTTGCCGATTCGCTGCCCGACTCGTTCGGCACGGGACTGGTTGACTTGATGCTCTCCGAGCGTGGTCTTTCCCGCCGCGAAATCACTCCGCTCGACCGTCTTGCCTACATCGGAAAACGCGGCATGGGCGCGTTGTGCTACGAGCCGGACCGCGGCCCTCGCGCGGTTCCGTCCGCTTTGGAGATGCGCACACTGGCGGAGTCGGCGAAACGCGCGGCCAGCGGCGAACTGGCCGGCATGTCCGGCGACGACGCGCTGCGCGCCATCATCCGTCTCGGCTCCTCCGCCGGCGGCGCGCAGGCCAAGGCCGTTGTCGGGTGGAACCGCGTTGACGGACGCTTCGTCTTCGGCGACGGCGAATTGCCCGCGGGATTCGAACATTGGATCGTGAAATTCACGCCCAAGGAGTTTCCGTGGCGCGGAGACGCGGAATTCGAGACTAATCGCGCGGCTGCGGCGGCCGGCGTCGCGACGGCCGAATCGCGCATCGTCGAGATCGACGGCTTGCGCCACTTCATGTCGCGGCGGTTCGACCGGGAGGGGACCCGCCGCCACCATCTGCTTTCTTTCGCCGCCCTCGCACACCTGCCTCCGGGTGCGCCGCCCCGTTTGCGCAGCTACGAGCAACTTTTCGCAGCCGCTGACGCCCTCGGACTGCCATGGGAAGACCGCGAAGAGATTTTCCGGCGCATGGCGTTCAACGTCCTCGCGGGCGAATGCGACGACCATGCCAAGAACGTGTCGTTCTTGTTGCGCGAAGGCGGGGCATGGCGGCTCGCCCCGGCCTACGACCTTACCGGCTCGCGCTTTCCGTCGTCGGACCCTTGGAGCGCGCATGGCGGAGTGCACCAGCTTTCCGTCGGAGGCAAGTTCTCCGGAATCGGAGAAGACGATCTGTTGCGGGTAGCCGACCGCTTCGGAATCGGCACCGCTTCTTCCGTCCTCGCCCGCGTCCGCGCCGCGGTTTCGCAGTTGCCGCCCGCTCCCCCCGGGCGCTGATCGTGCCGGCATGCGCTTCTCCCCGCCACCGCCGCTGCCGACTGACGGCGGGGCGGGCGCCGTTCAGAAAACGGCAAGCGGGTGTTCGTCGGAAACGGGGCGCCAGCCGGGTAGGCGGCGACGACGCGCTCGGCCAGCCGTGCGTCGCTCGACGAGGGCGTCAGGACGGCGTAGCGGTCGCTTTCGCGGCGGACGCCGCCGACCTCGTAGGCGTAGACGATCCGCGGCGAATGCATCGGGCCGTAGGACGAGTGTCCCGACGGGCGGCCGCGCTTCCATTCGACGTGGACGTCGCTGCGGAGCACCACCGCGTCGACGGGGACCCATCGCCGCGCCTCGAGCGTCTCGACAAGGCGCGGAACCATCATGATGCAGAAGAACAGCCCGATCCCGATCGGCAGGAGGGAGGCGGTCGGAAAGCGGCGCCGTTCGGCGGGGCGGGCGGGGGCGGTCATGGCCGGGTTGGGGGGGAAGGCTTGGCGGGGGCGACCTTGGGGACGGAGAAGTGTTCACAATCTCCAATTGAGCATCATTGGCACAAATCCAAATGCAAATCTCGCTCCGCGGACTTCGCGCGTGGTTCTTCCGCGAATCTTGCGAATGTGGGTTCCCCGTTTGTAGAAGCGCATGTCGCGGAGTCTGGGGAAACAACGACGAAAGTCAAGTTAAAGGGGTAAATATCGTGATTGTTTTGAAAAATACACCGTTATCCTAAATAACGCAGTTGGCCCCGCGCGCTTCCGCGCGCGGCGGCCAACTGCGTTATTTAGGCTGAATGGTGTCGCCGGTTTCGTCCTGCAGCGAGAGGAACACGCGTTTGCCGCGGTAGTCCTGCTGGCGCAGCTCGACGATGTATCCGACGAGCGAGACGGAGATGCCCTCGACGCCGCCGTCCAGGTCCCGGACGAGCGCACGGATGGAGTCGTTGTCGATGGAACGGCGGACGAAGTCCACGTCGAGGTCAAGCGTCGTGCGGCGGATGTCGCCGGAAAGCGCGGCCATCACGACGCCGCCCTTGATCGCGAGCTGCGCTCGGTATCCGCTCCGGGCGAAGGCCGCGAGCAGGATGTCCTGCGCGAGCTTCTCCTCGACGTTGGCGTCGGTGTATCCCCGCGCCTTCAAGGCGGCTTCGGCTTCGGCGAAGGTCGGCATCAGAAGATCTCCTTTTCGATCGAGGCGAGGATGGAGTCGCGGTGCGGGAAGGCGTCGAGGTAGTCGTCGATCTTCGCCGGATACAGTTCCGCGCTCCGTTCCCGGAGCGAGAGGTCGACCTCCTTGTAGAGTTCGTAGGGGAGCTTCGTCCGCATCCGCACCGCGTCGATGGCGAGCCGTTCGAGGTCGTAGGTGCGGCACGGCGCGCCGTTCCAGACGATCTCCGCGACGCCGACACCGAGGACCGAGGCGGGGACGAAGTGCTGCCGGATGCGGCGGTCGGCGATCCGGGTCGTATCGCGCGCCGTCGCCAGATGGAGCCGGTCGGGGACGACATCCGTGAGCCCTTGGTAGAAGAACGCGCTGTCCATTGCGACCACGGCCGCGGGGTAGCGCTTGGCGGCGAGTTCGGGAAGTCCCGGCGAGGGCTTGTCCGAATAGAGGCCCCACCCGACGCGGTGCAGCTCCCCCGCGTCCAGCTTCTTGCGGATCGCATAGTCGGAGCCGAGCCATTCCCGGCATTCCAGATAGGTTCGGATCATCTTTGGATTTCCTCCACTGATTCCTTGTATTTGTGGATGATTTCCAAAAAGTCTACCACGTGTCCCAATCGATTGCAAGCGGATTCGGCAAACGGCGGTTCACAGTAGGTCGTGGACAATGGAGACCTTGGGGACGAGGGGGGGGCCTTGGAGACCGGGGGACGGGGGAATTGTCACAAACGCTCATTGTCCATCAATCGGCAATGTCATCAATGACAATTGGCGGGGGAACCGGTTCCGTTCAATCCAGTCCGAGGAGGCGGGAGAACGGAACGATGGAGTCGAAGTAGCCGTCGGCTTCTACGGAGGGGGCAAGGCGACCGTCGTAGACGAGGGCCGTCCGCACCGACATTTCCCTCGGGGCCGCGAAGCGACGGACCTTCTCCTTCATTTCGTCGAGGATTTCCCGGCCGATCTCGCGCTGACGCTTGATCTCGACCAGGCAGAAGGACATCCGGGTTTGCAGCAGAAGGTCGATCTGGACGCCCTTCTTCCGGGATTTCTCGGAGGCGATCCGGCGGTAGGGGGCGGCCGAGAAGACGTGGCTCCGGTCCAGACCCAGCAGCGGCAACAGCAGCCGGTAGTTGTTGATTACGAGGTTTTCGAACTGCAACCCCAGCACCGTCGGCCAACCCGCAAACCGGTCCATCCCGCCGAAGGCGAAC
The DNA here is from genome assembly GCA_017476965.1 of Kiritimatiellia bacterium. GTDB lineage: Bacteria > Verrucomicrobiota > Kiritimatiellia > RFP12 > UBA3636 > UBA3636. Next base: position 13,108 of record JAFUXX010000004.1, read on the forward strand.
GATCCGGCGTCGATCGTTTCTTTCGCCGGCTCGACGCACTTCAGGTAGAACCGCGCATAGTTGTCCTTGAGCCGGAAACGCCGGCTTCTGACCTCGGCGCCGGTCTCCGGGTTCCGCCCGGGATCGGAAGCGACGAAGCCGGCCTCCTCCAGTTCGTCCATCGCGGAAGAGATCCGCCCGCTCTTCTCCGTCCCGAGCGCTTCGGCGATCTCCGTGACGCTCTTCGGCCCGTCCACGAGTGTGCGGGCCGCCGTCGCCGCGAACTTCGGCTGGTGCGTCACGACGTCCGAGAACATCTCGTCGAAATCCACGCGGAGGACCGACCTCGGGAGGAACGCGAGCTTCCGGATGTTCTCGTCCGCCGAAAGTCCCGGATCGATCTCCTCCAGATACCGGGGCACCCCGCCCGTGACGGAAAGCACGTCGAGGATGTCGCGCGCCGAGGTCCGCGACGCCGCCTCCCCCCAGAACTTTGCGCACTCGTGCGGCGGCAACTCGTCCGCGACGACGTCCAGCGACCGGCGCCCAACGTAGGCGCGGTTGTCGATGAAGTTTTCCCGGACCCAACTGGAGACGCTCCCGCATAGCACCACGACCAGCCGGTCGTGCGGCTTGAGGTAGTTCTCCCAAGCGATGCGGAAGATGTCGGCGAACAACGGCTCTCCGAATCCCAGCCAGGAGATTTCATCGAGAAGGACAACCGTCCGCTCGTCATCCCGGATCCGGCCGGCGAGCCGGATGAACGCGGCGAGCCAGTTGTGCGGCGTCGAGTCTTCGCTCCCCGTCTGTGCGGCCAGCTGCTCGGCGAAGACCCGCAATTCGTCCTCGCTCGTGGTCGTGGGGCCCGGCCGTGCCCCTTCGATCTTGATGAACCGGCTCCGTGTCGCTTTCGCGAACTGCCGGATGAGCGTGCTTTTCCCGATCCTTCGCCGGCCCCTGCACGTCACGAGGGAGGAGACTCGCTTGCGCCACAGGCCCTCCAGCTGGAGAATCAAGTCTTCGCGTCCGAAAAACATCCTTCGCCTCCTTGTTTTGACAACGCCGGCGCAGTCTATCAGGTCGTAGAATGGGAATCAAGAGAAATTTCACCTATTTTGCATTTTGTGAAATAGGTGAAAACAATTCAGGCGATTCAAGAGACGTTCTCCGCGCTCTCCGCGTGGGTTTCTTCCGCGGCGCGCCGCACGGCGGAACGGCGGAGCGCCTCGAGCGCGGCGAGGGCGGCGGGGAGGTCGGCGGCGGGGAGGTCGCGGAAGGAGAGCGAGTTGAAGGCGTTGGGGCGGCGGGGAACCGGGGAGCCCGGACGGGCGGAGAAACAGACCGTCGCGCGGTCGCGTCCGACGCGTTTCACGACGGGCGGGAACAGGCGTTCGGGATCGTCCGCGACCTCGCCATACGGCGAAACGGCGCGGCGGTCGGTGACGAGGAAGGGCCGCGCGTTCCATTGGCGGCGGCGCTCCGCCGGGCGATACCAGAACGCTTCGGCCGCCATCGCAACGGCGACGCTGCCCGGCACCGCCAGCGCGACGAGGCCGAAGAGCCAGCCGAACGGCCAGCCGATCCGGACGAAAAGCAGCC
>JAFUXX010000304.1 GCA_017476965.1 Kiritimatiellia bacterium
CGTCCGCGCGCTTCGTTCGCGGGGCCGCATCCGCGCGGCGCGGGCCGCGTGCGCCGCCGCGGTCTGCGCGAACCTCGCGATGCTCGGCTGGTTCAAGTACGCCGGGTTCTTCGCGCGGGCGGCGAACCGGATCGCGGGACTCGGCATCCCGGTGCCGGACGTCGCGCTGCCGCTCGGCATCAGCTTCTACACGTTCCAGGCCCTTTCGTACGTTGTGGACGTCTTCCGCGGCGACGCCGTCCCGCCGCGCACCGCTCTCGATTTCGGCTGCTACCTGGCGCTGTTCCCGCAGCTCGTCGCCGGCCCGATCGTGCGCTACACCGCCGTCGCGGAGCGGCTGCGGTCGCGGTGCGTCGGCGCGGAAGGCGTCGGCCTCGGGATGCGGCGCTTCCTGGCGGGGCTCGCGAAAAAGGTCCTGCTCGCCGACACGTGCGCCGCGTTCGCGGACGCCGCGTGGAGCGTCGCCGGCGGCGGCGCGGTGCTGCCCGCCCCGATCGCGTGGCTGGCGCTCGTGGCGTACGCGCTGCAGATCTACTACGACTTCTCGGGCTACTCCGACATGGCGATCGGCATCGGCAAGATGCTGGGCTTCGACTTCCCCGAAAACTTCCTGCACCCGTACGCCGCGGTTTCGGTGCGCGACTTCTGGCGGCGGTGGCACGTGTCGCTCTCCACCTGGTTCCGCGACTACCTCTACATCCCGCTCGGCGGCAGCCGGTGCGGCAAGCTGCGGACGTGTTTCAACGGAATGGCCGTGTTCGCGCTCTGCGGCCTGTGGCACGGCGCGGGGACAGTCTTCGTGCTGTGGGGCCTGTGGCACGGGCTCTTCCTCTCCGCCGAACGCCTCGTGCGCGTGCCGGACTTCCGCGGCAAGGCCGCGGCCGGGCGCGTCTACGCGGCCGCCGTCGTGCTGGCCGGGTGGATGCTCTTCAGGTCGGAGTCGTTCTCCGTGTTCTCGACGATGCTGCGCTCGCTTTGCGGCGCGGCGCCGGCGGACGAAGCCCGCATCCTCTGGATCGACGCCTCCCCGCGCTTTTTCCTCGCTCTCGCGGCGGGGCTCGCGCTCTCGCAGCCCGGGCTCCTCGCCGCTCTGCGCCCCTCGGCCTCGCCGGCGCCGCGCCGTTCCGCAGCGCTTTGCGCGCAATGGCTGGCGCTCACGGCTCTCGGTCTCCTCGCGCTGCTTTTCGTGGCCGGCGGGTCGTACCAGGCGTTCATCTATTTTCGGTTCTAGGAGGGCGGCATGAAAGCGGAAACCGGAAAGCGGATCGAGCGCGCGTTCGTCGCCCTGTGGATGGCGCTGCTCCTCGCCAACGGCGCGGCGAAACTCGGACACAAGCTCGTCGGCTGGCCGCGCGTCGATTCGACGACTCCGCTGCGCGAAAACCGCTCCCTCGCGGAATTTCCCGATCCGCGCAAGACGCCCTTCAAGAAACTCGGCGCGGCGTTTTCCAAGTGGTACGACGACCATTTCGCACTGCGGCCGGACATCGTCCGCCTCCACAACGCGCTGCAGTTCCGCGTCCTGAAGCACCCGATCGGCGACGAAGTTCCGGGCGTGGGCGGATGGGTCTTCCGCCGCCGCAAGGCGTGGCCGGAGTGCAACGACTGGCTCGGCGCGTGTCCGGTCTCCGACACGCTGGCGGAGGACTGGCGCACGCTCTTCGAAGGCCGCGCCGCGTGGGCCGAAGCGCACGGCACGCGCTTCCTCACCGTCGTCACGCCGACGAAGGCGCAGGTGCATCCGGAGAAGATGACGCCGAACCTGCGCTTCTTCCGCCGGACCTCGGGCAGGGAACGCGTGCGGCCCGGCCTCGCCGGTTCCTTCGCCGAACCGTACGTGCTTTTCCTCACCGACCGGTTCGCCGCCGAAGCCGCGGCCGGGCGCGAGGTGTTCTACGAGGAGGACCACCACGTCAACGCCTGGGGCTGCTGGCTGCTCTACGACGGCATGGTCGCGAAAATGCGCGAACTGTGGTTCCCGGACCTCCCGCCGCCGCCGCCATTCTACGGCGACGCCCCGCCGCCCGCCGTGGAGGCCGGGGACGAACCCGGCTGCTGGGTGCGCGACCGCAGGCTCGTCGTGTCCGTCCCCGGCTCGCGCCTCGCGAAGAGCAAGCCGCTGCGCATCGACCCGTTCGGGCCGCGCTATCCGAACGTACCGGTCTACGTCGAGCAGCCCGGCGAGCGCCGCTTCCTGCTTTTCGGCAACGATTCGTACCTGCTCTTCCCGCTTTCGACCTGGCACCGCGGCGCGCCGGACCGTTTCGCGCTGCCGCTCGGCCCCGGCTTCGACCGCGCCGCGCTGTTCATTTTCCGCCGCTTCGACACCCCGATGCTCGAATCGACGATCAAATTCGGCGTCCCGGACGTGATGATCGACCAGTACCCCGAGAGCAGGCTCGTCTTCGGCCCGAAGGGGCTCGACGAAACGATGCGCCGCGCGGCGGCGTTCGCCCGCGCGGAAAAGGCCGCGGCCGCCCGTGCCGAACCGGCCGCGGACGCCGCGCCCGCCGCCGGGGCGTGGCGCGCGCGGGCCGTGTTCGAAAACGTCCCCGACGGCGGCGTCGCGCGGCTCTTCGGCGAAGACGGCGCCGTGCTCGCCGAAGAACCGGTCCCGTCCGGCGTCCGCCGCGCGGTCTTCTTCGCGCCGGTTTCCGTCCGTCCCGTTTCCGCCGGCCTTCGGGTTCCTCCGGCCCCCGAAGCCGCTCCGTCCTCGTTTGCCGCTTTTCCCTCGCCGCCCGAAAAGGAAATCCCCGCGCCATGAGCCGTAGCGCAACGGAAAAAACCGCCCTTCCGGCGTCGATCGCGACGCCGAAGTACGAGAACGTCGGCGAGGCGACGGTGGTGGACCTGGCGGCGGACGGGCTGCCGTTCCTTCCGTTGCTGGGAGAAGCGCACTACTCGAAGGTGGGGAACGATCCGGACCTGCACGTGCATCCGGGCATGGTGGAGATCCTGCTGTGCCGCCGCGGACGCGGGGTCGCGGTGGACTGCGGCGACCGCGCCTATCCGTTCCCGCCCGGCACGGTGATGGCTCTCCAGCCTGGCGTGCCGCACGTCCTCAAGCCCAAGCCCAAGAGCCTTCTCACGACGTGGATCTGGTTCCGCCTCCCGCTTCGGGGCAGGGCCTTGCCCGGGATGACGCTTCCCCAGACGCGCTGGCTCGTGGACAAGCTTTCGGCGCTCCCGATCACGTTCCCGGCGTCGAAGGACCTGGTCCAGAGTTTCCGCCGCATCTGGCGGCTTTACCGGGAGGTTCCGCGCGGGGCGCCCGAGCGCCGGCTGGTGATGCAGGAAGCCGCGATGCGGCTCCTGATGGACGTGCTGGATTCGTCGGAAACGGACCGCCGCGGCGGCGGAGACGAGCGCCTCGTGGCGCTTCTCGCCGAGGTGCGCCGCGACTGCGCCGCCGAGTGGCCGCTCGAAACGCTTGCGCACCGCGCCGCGATGAGCGTGCCGAAGCTCACGGAGTGCGTGCGGCGCCTGACCGGCTTGCCGCCGCACCAGTTCGTGGTGTCCTGCCGCATGGAGAAGGCCAAGGAGGCGCTCGCGCGCACCGACCGCGACATCGGCGAAATCGCCAATTCGCTCGGCATCGCCACGGCCCAGCATTTCGCCACCGTCTTCCGCCGCGAAACGGGCATGGCGCCGCTCGCCTGGCGCGCCGCGCACCGGTAGAGAACGGCGTTCGCGATTTTCTGTTTTTCATTTTCCGCACCTTTGGTTGCCCGCGAAAGGGTAGGATCGGCGCGTCATGAAACAACGCTTTCCGATTTGCCCGATCGCAGCCGCGGGCGCGCTTTTCGCGGCGGCTTCCGCTTCTGCCGCAACCACGCCGCCGCCGGACTGGACGGTCGGGGGCTTTGAAGCGTTCCGCGCCGGTTCGTTCGGCAACGCCGGCCAGAATCTCTACGTTTCGCGCGCCGGCGTGTTGCAGCGCATCTACCGCTTCGACCTGAACGGCGACGGCTGCTTCGACCTGCCGTTCGCCAACTGCCAGGAGCACCACGAATCGGCGCCGAGCGTGGTCTACGACGCCGCGACGGGGGAGCGTCTCGCGACGCTGCCCGGCCAGGGCGCGCTGTGCGGCGCAGTGGACGATTTCGACGGCGACGGAACCCAGGACGTTGTGGTCGCGGGCCACCACGACATGGTGTCGCCCTTCGCGGCGGCGGATCTCTATTTCGGCGGCGCGGACGGCCGCTGGGGCGAGCGCCGCCACATTCGCCTCCAGTCGCCGCGCGCGCTCGATTGCACCACGGGGCGGTTCGATGCGACGCGGCGCCCGGCAATCGTTTTCGCGATGCCGCGCTGGAAGTTCGTGCGCGTCTACGCGCAGAGCGAAATCGGTTTCGAGTGGGCGCGCTTCACCGATTTGGAGACGAAGTGCGACGCCATCGCGGCGGCGGATTTCGACGGCGACGGCTTCGACGATCTCGCCTGCCGCGATGACGCCACCGGCTCGGTTGCGGTCTTCTGGGGCGGCCCGGAGGGCCTCTCGGCGGAGCGGACCTCCGCCACGCCTCCGCTCGCGCCGGAGGAGCTTCCGGCACCGGAGGAAAAGGCCGGGCTCAAGTCGGAGCTGGAGGAAGAGTGCCCGCCGCCGCGACTCACGAATGTGGTGCGCATCGGCGGCCGCACCTGTTTCACCGTGCCGACCGCGAAGCAGCTGCTCTTCTATGCCGCCACGCCGGAGCGCACGTTCGAGCGCGTCCTCGCGCTTGACGCCCCCCGCGCCATGGCCGCCGCTTCCGGCGACTTCGACGGCGACGGCTACGACGACCTCGCCATCGCCGCCCGCGCGCCCGCCGCCCCCGAGTCTCCTGCCATCGCCGCGCGAG
>JAFUXX010000305.1 GCA_017476965.1 Kiritimatiellia bacterium
CGAGCCCGAGCGCCGCCGCGACGTCCGCCAGCTGCTCCGGGTCGGCAAGCACGATCGCCGCCGCGTCCGGGTCGCCCACGCCGCCCTCGACGAGCGCCTGCACGAGCTCGGGCGCGGAGTACTCGCGCGGCGTCCACTCCTGCACGTTCTCCCAGCCGATCCAGAGCCCCGCCGCGCTGCGGCCGCCGCCCCAGAGATAGAGCGACAAGAGAGCCATCTGCACGTGCCACGAAAGCTCGAAATCGCCCTGCATCGTGCGGCGCCAAAGCTCCGAGAGGTAGCGCGCCGCCGCGGGCGAAAGCTCCGAAGCGCCGAAGGACGGCTGCGCCCGGAGAAGCGCCGTGACGCACTCCGCCACGCGGAGCCGCACCGTGCGGTCCGCCGTGCGGACGCGCAAATCGCTCGCGCCGCTGAAGGGAAACGCGTCCTCGCCGAACATGCGCTCTTCGATCGACTGCCCGGCCCAGACGCACGAGCGGACGCGGCGCGCCTCGGCCGCGCGCACGAACGCGCCGGCTTCCTCCATGCGCCGGACCGTCTCCTGCGCCGCGTCGGAAAGCGCCGCAAGCGCCTCGCGGGAGAGGCGGCGGCCGTCGTCGAATTTCAGTGCGGTGCCCATGGTCTACACCCTCCGTGCAATCAGTTCCGCAATCACGCCCAGTACCGCCGCGAGGATCGTCCAGAGCAGCCGCGTGTGCAGCGCCATCTGCGTTTCCACGACAGCCATGCGCGAGACGATGCCGGGCTGTCCGTTGCCGTCCACCTTGTGCTCCAGCGCCTCCGTCCGGTTGAAGAGCGTTCTGATGCGCTCCTCGATCGCCGCTTCCGTCGTTTCCACCGTTTTCCGTCCTTCCTAGACCGACTTCCACGCACTCCAGCCGAAAAGCCGGCAGTAGTTGGCAAAGCGCCGCGCGCGGTGCATGAGCAGGTACCGGCGCGGATCGGCCCAGCCGAACCGGGCCTTCGCCGCGCGGCAGCCGTTGCGGCGGAAGCGCTCGTTGCTCGCCGTGAACCCCTCGCGGGAGCCGTCCGAGAGGTGCCACTCCACGTCATGGATGAGCGCCACCGGCTCCAGATCCGGAGAGAGGTACGTAGCCGCACTGCGCAGCCACGCGGGCATGCCGTCGGACCCGAGACCGTTGTAGATGCCGGCGAGGCCCTGCGTCGTGAAAGCGTCGAGAATCTCGCGCCCCTCCAGCTCCCATTCATTCGCGAGCGCGCGCAGCGACGCGACGTGCGCCTCCTTGGCGTAGTCTTCGGCGATTGTTGACATGGTGTCGAAAAGTCTGTCAGTTGTCCGTGATGAAATTCGTGCGGCGGCGTCCGTCTTTGCTCACAATGCAAAAGGCGTGGCGCTCGGCGGCGAAGAACGCGGCGGCGTCCCAGCCGCCATACCCGCAGCGGATGTTCTCCCAGTCGCGCGAGAGGCGCGAGGTGGAAATCCAGTCGAACTTGCCGCCGCGCCACTTCTTCGCCGCGTCGTCCCAGAAGAACGCGGCGGCGATGGCGTCGGCGTCCGTGCGGGCGATGCCCCATGCGGAGAGGTCGCCCTTGGAAAAGCGGTACGTCATGCCCGAGGCGGAAATGCGCAGGTCGGCAATTTGCACGGCGGGGTCCTCCACCGCCGCGCCGCCCTTGAAGCCGCCGTAGCACCAGTCGTAAGCGCCGCCGGGGGACGGAGCCCCGGCGGCAGAACCCCCATTAGAACCGGACGCGGTACCGGAAGCGGATGAGCCGCCGGAGGTCGCGGAGGTCGCGGAGTTCGTAGGGTTTTGCTGTTTGTCGCCTTCGTGGAACGCGTCGCGGATGTCATCGACGAGTTCGCCGTAGTGCTCGCAGCCGGCGGTGCAGAGCGCGGCGGCGACGAATGCCGCGACGACGAGCGCGGCGGCGAGCCACGCAAAGACGGCGGGCGGGCGGTGTTCTTCGGCGGCGGTGTTCATGCGATCAATTCCCCGCCGCGTTGTTGGTGAGCGAAAAGAGCGCCTGTTCGAGGCGGTAGACGCGCTGCATCAGGTCGTAGCCATTCCCGGATTCCCAGATGATATAATCCATGTCCAGCTGGGGGCTTCCGAAGCCTGGAAGCAAGTCGAACCACTGTTTGAGATCTCTATACGTTTCCTCCAGAGCTGCCCACGTGCCACTACTGGTCAGTACTTCGCGCTGTCCACTGCTTCCCGTGAACGTCAAGAACATATCCTCGGCCAAGTCTGCGGTGACAAATCCCGCCGCGTTGCAGATTGACACCACGTCCGCGCCGAGACGCGAGGCCTGTTGCGCGCCGTTCCAGCGGGCGCGCTCGGCGGCGGTGACGTGGGCGGTGGTGTTGCCGGTGTGCGTGGCGAGCGATTCGCCCAGGGCCTCGATCCTGTTTGTGGCAAATGCGAGATCGCCCGCGTACGCGAGGCGCTGGCCGCGGTACTGGATCGTTGCGGGGGTGAGGTTGGTGCCGGGGCCGATCTGCACGGCGCCGTC
>JAFUXX010000306.1 GCA_017476965.1 Kiritimatiellia bacterium
GGGCCGCGCCGCAGCGGCCGCGCGACGACCTCGCCGCGGTCTCCCGCGCCGCCGCCGCGGGGGAGGGGCCGGGCGTCGTCCTGCACGGCGGGCACGCGCATTTCCCGTTCCCGTCGCCGCGCCTGCGCGACCTCTGCCGCGCGTTCGCCGATGCCGGCGCGAAGCTGGTCGTGAACTGCCACGAACACTGCCCGCAGGGCGTCGAGTGGTACCGCGGCGTGCCCGTCGTCTACTGCCCCGGCAACCTGTGGTTCCCGGATTGGAACGAGCCGCCCGCCGCACCGCAGGACCGTCCTCCGCTGTGGTCGTTCGGATACGTCGCCAAGGTCGCGTTCGACGACGCCGGCCCGTTCGCCGTCGATCTCCTGCCGGTGCGTTCCGGCCCCGACCGCGTCGAGCCGCTCGAAGGCCGCGACGCGGAGGATTTTCTCGCGTACGTCGAAGCAATCTCCGCGCCGCTCGCGGACCCCGCCCGCCTCGAAGCGCTCCACGATTCCTGGTGCTCCGACCGCGGGCGCGAGTACCTGCGCCTCGCCGTTTCCGCCCTGCCGGATTTCGTCCGCGAGACGCGCCACGCGGACGGCTGGGAGCGCCCCGTCGCCGACGTGCGGCCGTTCCTCGAAGCCCGCAACGTCATGACGTGCGAATCGCACCACGACCTCGTGCGCAAGTACTTGCGGCTCATCGTGGAAGGGCGCCTCGAAAAAGCTCAGCACGGCGCGCCGGAAATCGCCGCGCTCCAGAATCCCGGATTCGCGCTGCCCCCTCTCCCGCCGCCGCTTCCGCGCGCCGAAACGCTCGATTTCTTCGAGCGCAACGTTTTCGGGCGCGTGCCGGAACCGGCGCGCGCGCCGGCGCTGCGGTTCGCGGAAATCTCTCCCGAAGTCCCGGCCATGGACGGACGCGCCGTCCGCCGCCGCGTACGCGTCAGATTCTCCGCTCCGGGAGGGGAGGGGAGCATCGACGTCCTCGCGTTTCTCCCCGCCGGCGCTTCGTCCTCCGCGCCCGTCCCCGCGGCGCTCTTCCTGTGCAACCGCGACCCCGCGGAAAACATGGACCCCGATCGCGTCCGCCGGACCCCGTTCTGGGACGCCGAGCGCATCGTTTCGCGCGGCTGGGCGTCGGTCGCGTTCCATCTCGGATCGGTGCTGCCGGACGAAGCCGACGGCTTCGACGGCGGTTTGCAGTCGCTCTTCCTGCGTCCCGGCGAGCGCAAAGCGCCCGATTCGTGGGGAACGATCGCCGCGTGGGCATGGTGCGGCAGCCGCGCGATGGACTGGATCGCAACCGAAACCCGCATCGACGCGCGGCGCGTGTTGGTGGCGGGCCATTCTCGCGCAGGCAAGGCCGCGGTTTGGTGCGCCGCCCGCGACGAACGCTTCGCGATGGCGGCGTCATGCTGCTCCGGTTGCGGCGGCGCGAAACTGAACCGCGTCCATTTGCCAGCGTCCGAACACATCGCGCAACTCGTCGGCGGCTTCCCGCATTGGTTCTGCGGCGCGTTCGCGTCGTACGCCGGACGCGATTCCGCGCTGCCGTTCGACCAGCACCAGCTTCTGGGCCTCGTCGCCCCGCGCAAGCTTTTCGTGACGTCCGCGACGCTCGATCCGTGGGCTGGGCAGCCGGGCGAATTTCTCGCGGCAAACACGCCTCCGCCGCGTGGCGCGAGCGCGGCCGCGCCGGCATTGCCGAATCTGCTTCGTTCCCCGGCCCCGACACGCCCGTCGTCGGCGACGGCGTCGCATACTGCATGCACTGCGGCCCGCACACCGTTCTCGCGTCCGATTGGGACATGTGGCTCGATTTCGCCGAATCCTAGCGCGACGGCGGGGCGTCGAAAACGCTCAAAGCCGCCGCGACGCTCGAAATACGCCTCAAAGCGGGCGAAACGGCGCGGATTTCCCGCGCCTGATTTCCGCGAAACGGCGTCATTTCAAGCGGAGTTTTGAAGAAAAATCGCCCCCCGCTTGACTTGCTCCGGGCGTTTCTCTATTATTTCGGCCCGTTGCGCCGTTGCGACCCCCTCACTCATGGGTCAAGCGGGCCGGCAACCAAGGCGCGGGAAGCCGCGCCGCTCTTTGAAAAAGAAACCGCTTTTTCGGGCTCTGCGCCCCATGCGCCGCCGGCGGGATTTTCCGCTTGGGCGGGGTGCGGGAGGCGCGGCCCGACAGTCAAGTAAGTTTGTGCTGGAAAATTTCGAATACAAACCCGAAACTCAAGCGCAATCGCCGGTTCGAAGCCCGGCCGGAAACGGCGGGGAAACGATCCGGAACGAAAGTGCGAGATTTCAATTCTTCGGAGAGTTTGATTCTGGCTCAGATCGAACGCTGGCAGCGTGGATGAGGCATGCAAGTCGAACGGTCCAGGACCGGTAGCAATATTGGTTTTGGATAGTGGCGGAAGGGCGAGTAATGCGAGAGCAAGCTGCCCCTTGGTTCGGAACAACGGCTGGAAACGGCCGCTAATGCCGGATGTGAACGCGAAGCCGCATGGTTTTGCGTTGAAAGGCCGGGACCCGCAAGGGCCGGTCGCCAAAGGAGGCGCTCCCGTGCCATCGGCTAGTTGGCGAGGTAACGGCTCACCAAGGCTTACGGCTAGGTGGACTGAGAGGTTGGTCACCCGCACTGGGACTGAGACACTGCCAAGACTCCTACGGGAGGCTGCAGTCGAGGATCATTTGCAATGGGCGAAAGCCTGACAATGCGACGCTGCGTGCAGGATGAAGGCCTTCGGGTCGTAAACTGCTGTTAGGAGGGAAAAGGACGCGAAACCCAACAAGTTTTGCCGTTTGATTGTACTTCCAGAGAAAGTCGCGGCTAACTCTGTGCCAGCAGCCGCGGTA
>JAFUXX010000307.1 GCA_017476965.1 Kiritimatiellia bacterium
CACCTTGCGGCGCGCGGCGCCGACGCGGTGCTTCGCCTCCAGGAACGCCGGGACGTCGCCCGCGGTCTCGCCCGGCCGCCCGTACCAGCGCAAGCGGATCTTCGTCTTGAGGTTGTCGCCGTTTTCCTTCTCCGCGAGGCCGCGCAAGTCGTGCGTGTCGAAGTACACGCTGTTCACGCGGTCCGCGGGGTGGAGCCCGTCCGGCGGCAGCGCCGCGTCCAGCATCGCGACGACGAGCGGTTGCGCCAAGGCGTCGCCCGCGAACTTCCGTTCGTTGGCTATTCCGCGTTCCCGCGAAGGCAGGAACCATCCCGGCGCCGGTGCCATGGTTTTAAAGTTGAAACTCTCGTGTTTGGCGTGTTTCAACTTTAATTCACCGCGCCTGCGCCGTCAACCCCGTTTCCCGCCGTCCTGGCCCGAAACCCGGCCGCGTGTTGCGTCCGGACGCTTGGCGGCGGGAAAATCGAAGGCGGGACCGGCGATTCTCCCTCCGTCTCATGGCGATTTTCATGTTGACATGGCTTTTCGTTTCTGGTTGAATTCGGTGCCGGAGACTTTAGAAAGTCTTTTTCTCGCCAAATTTCGACTTTCAAAAGTCTTTTTCTACCAAATTTCAGACTTTTGAAAGTCTTTTGCGAGGTGACATGGCCATGGACGATCTGGAAATGCAACGCCTGTTCGACGCGATGGAACACCGCGCCCAATCGGTGAAAACCGGTTTCCACCGGTATCTCTGCCAATCCATCGATTGGCGGGACCACCTGATTTGCATCAAAGGAGCGAAGGGGACGGGGAAGACGACGCTGCTCCTCCAGCACTACGTCGAAGAGTACCGACGCAAGCGGCAAGGCGGGGCGCTCTACGTCTCCGCCGACGACTTGTGGTTCTCGGCGCATTCTCTGGCCGACGTCGCGCAGTACATGCACAGCCACGGCCTCGTCAGGCTCTTCGTCGACGAAGTCCATTACCTTCCGGATTGGCAACGGACGATCAAGAACGTTTCCGACGAATACGGCGGCATAGACATCGCCTACTCCGGGTCGAGTCTGCTGAAGCTCGAACGCGGCAAGGCCGACCTGTCGCGGCGGCAAGCCGTCTACGAGTTGCGCGGGCTGTCGTTCCGCGAGTATTTGCAGTTCGAAGGAGTTGCCGCATTTCCGGCCGTTTCCCTGGAGGACGTCGTCGGCCACCACCGCGACATCGCTCTCGAAGTCGTTTCTAAAACCAAGATTCTCCCTCTCTTCGCCAAATACCTCAAAGGAGGATTCTACCCGTTCTACAAGAGCGTCCGCAATCTCTACGGGGCGCGTTTGACCGACGTCGTGAACCAAGTCCTTGAAGGCGATTTGCCGGCCATCGAGAACGTGGAACCCGCCACGATCCGCAAACTCAAGCGGATGCTCGTCGTTCTCTGCGAGTCCTGCCCCCAGTTGCCGAAAATGGGCGATTTGTTCGGCGAACTCGAAACGACCAGGGCGCAGGGGTTGCGCATGCTTGATCTCCTCGAAAGGGCGGCACTCGTCCAGCAGCTCAAATCGGAAAAGGCCACGCTGAAAAACCTTTCCCGCCCGGACAAGATATATCCGGACAACACGAACATGATGTGCGCCCTTGTCGGATCGGCCGACGTCGGCACGTTGCGCGAGACGTTTTTCTTGAATCAACTCCGGGGCGCCGGACACGACGTGAAGTATCCGCCGCGGGGAGACTTCCTGGTCGATTCCCGATGGCTGTTCGAAGTCGGCGGTGCGGGCAAGGGTTTCGGGCAAATAAGGAACATTCCCGACAGCCATGTCGTGTCCGACGACATCGAGACCGGTTTCGGCAACAAGATACCGCTGTGGCTGTTCGGGCTCTTGTACTAGGATTTTTCGGGAACCGGCGGCGCCGGAAGCCGGCGATGCGCGGCGCTCCGCCCGATGTGGTGGCATTGCCCGGAAAACATGGGGCAGCGCAGCAGATGAAACTCGGGAAAACATTCGCAATACTCTTCGCTTCGGCCGCAATCGCGGCTTCCGCCGCAACGGAATGCGCCGCGGGCGCGGCGGACAGGCCGTCCGTCGTCGCGCGGCGCGCAGCGTCCGCCGCCGCGTTCGCTCCGGACGCCGCCCCGCGCACCAACGCTTGGTGGACCGGCGAAGCGTTCTGGAACGGCGATCCGGAGTCCGGCGGCTACGCCACGCGCTTCTACCTGCCTTGGTCCGCGATGGCGCTCTCCGGGGTTCCTGAGCGCGTCGGGTTCACTATCTCCTTCCAGGACGACGACGACGGCGGCGAGCGCGACCACACTCTCTACTGGACCGGCTCGCCGTACCTGCCTTTCCGCAACGAGAGCGCCTTCGGCGACATCGTCTTCGAAAGCGCTCCGGCGCGCTGATCCTGCGCGCTAATCCTGCCGGACCAGTTCCCAGAAAAGCGTCGCTGCGCCGGGCACGGCGCCCGTGTCGGCCGTGAAGGCGAGCTTGCCGTCTTCCGTCCGCTCGACGGGCGCTTCCGCAAGACGGCGCCCGCCATGCGAAAGCGCCCAGGCCTTCCATTCGCCCGGCGCCGCCGCGAGTTCCACGCGCGCCCGTCCGGCGCGGACGAGGTATGGCGGCGCGCCCCACTTGCGCACGAGCGTCGCCCCGCCGCCGGAGAGTCCGGACGCGCCTTCGCCGCGCTCCTCCGTCTCCATGCCGGTGTTGCGCAAATCCGTGAGCAGCCCGACGAGAACGTGCCGCGAATCGTCGAGAGGCTTGCCGTCGAGCGAAGACGCCCAGACCGTGGCGGAGTTCTGCGCCTCGCCGGAAACGGCGAGGTTCACCGTGAGCGCGCCGGCGGCGTGGACGCCGCCTTCGGCGAACACTGCGCACGTGCGCGGCGTCGCAACCTTGAACCACCCGGCTTCGCTGTCGAGGGCGATGTCGTCGCGCGCGGGGATGTCGGCCGCGACGGGCGCGCCGCGCTTGTAGTAGTCCGGATACGGATCGACCCACCGCGCCCACGCCGGCGGCTCCTCGGCGACGACCGAGCCGAGCCGCGCGCGCCACGCCAGCTCCGGCCACGGCGTGTTGAGCTGGCAGGATTCGCCGTCGAACGATCCGGCGATCTTCGAGGGAGGCATCCACACGGCGTATGCGTCGCGGCACGGCGCGAGATCGCCGCGCACGAAGAGCATTTGCGCGAGGCGGTCCGATGCCTGCCGGAGCGGGTCGCAGTTGACGGCGAAGAGGCCGCAATAGCCGGTGCCCGGCTCCTCGACGCCTTTCTTCGACGAGGCCCAGTCGAAGCGCCACGCGCCGTCCCAGTCCTGCGCGGCCGCCTCCGCGCCGAAGAGCAGCCCGCCCGCGCCTCGGTGCGGATTCGGGGCGACGTAGTTGAACTCCGTGACGCAGTGCGGCTTGCCGAATACGCGCTTCAGAGTGCCGCCCATGGCGCCGTGGCCCGTGGAGTGCAGACGCTGGCGCACGGGGTTTTCGTTGCCGACCAGACAGGGAAGTCCCCACGACTTCCCGGGAAACGTCGGATGGTCGCAGTAGGCGTGCGAGTCGACGTAGTCGATGCACGGTCCGGCGAGCGGAATCTGGTATTCGGGCGGATTCATCCACGCGCTCATGTTGGAGACCGGGGCCTTGAGCCCGATCTCGTCGCGCAGGAATGTCACCGCGCGGCGCTCGAAGTCGGCCTCGACATCGGCGAGAAACCGGGAGAACGCCGCCACGTGGCGCGTGCGCGTCCAGTGGTTGCCGGTCGGAATCGTGTCGGGGATGTCGGCAAATGCGTCCGGATCGGCGGCCTTCTTCGCCGCAAGCCACGAGCGCCACTTTTCCGTCCAGCCCGGCAGCGAGACGAATGGCTCGGGGCCGGCGCCGTTGTCGAGGTTGCCCTCGTTGACGAGGGCGACGGACATCAGGGCCGGTTCGTCGGCGAAGCGGCGGCCGGTGTAGGGGTTCACGTGGTTCAGCCAGGCCGAGGCGAATGCGCAGAAGTTCGAGAAGGCGCCGTCGTGGACCGGCACGAGGTGCTTGTATTCCCCCTTGCCCATCTCGCCGTCGCGGTCGATGCCGCATGCGCGCCACGCGACGGGACGCGAGACGTAGATGTCGGTCGTGATGTAGATGCCGTGGCGCGAAAGGGCGGCGACGAGGGCGTCGAGGCGGCGCAGGTGATCGGGATCAAGACCTACTGGGGGCTCGCCGCCCCCCGAACCCCCTGCATAGGCCTGATCTGGCTCCCCTGGCTCGCCACCCCTCGTAGGCACTGCGAAAGCGTCGGGGTTGCCGCCGACGAGGGGGCCGTCGTGGTGGTGCAGGCGCACGGAGTTGTAGCCCAGGGCGGCGAAGCGCGCGGCGATCTCCTCGGCCTTGTCCTCGTCCGGGAAGTTCGCTTCGCCGCTGAGGTTCACGCCCCAGAAGCGCACCGGCTCGCCGGGACGGTCCTCGAACTCGAAGTGGCCGTTTCGCCCCACGACGCGCCCGTGGACGCCGCATGGCGCGTGCGCGTCCGCGATCCACGAGGAGTCGAGCGCCGAGCCGGGTTCGACATCGGCCTCCACGGTGAAGGGAATCCAGTCGGCGGGTTCGCCGCCAGTGGCGAGCGACGAATGACGAGTGGCGAATGCTTCGGCCCCCGGCTTGCCGTCGTCCGCTTGCTGTTCCTGCGCGGCGGCGCCGCCGATGGCGACAAGAAGGAGGATGGCTGTTTCAAGCGGCTTCTTCATGGCAGGCGGTACAGGTGCTTGCTCTCCAGCCCCAGCGCCTCGGTCACGGCCGGCCCGAGCTTCGGAACGACCTCCATTTCGGCGGGGTGGTGCGCGTCGCTCCCGAGGTAGAAGCGGCAGCCCTCTTCCTTCGCCATGCGGAAGAGGCGGAAGTGCGACTCCGGCCGCTCCTTGAAGCCGGGATTGCCGAACGACGAGCAGTTGAGCTCGATTCCCGCGCCGTGCTCCGCGAAGAAGCGCATCGCGGCGCGGTAGCGGTCTTCGTCCACCGCGTCGAAGGCGTCCTCCGGGCTGCCCTCGCGCCAGATGAGCCCGCAGTTCATGTGGGCGATTCCGACCTTCTCCCACGGAAGCGGCAGCGCCTGCAATTCTTCGAGCCGCGTCACGAGCAGCTCCGCCACCTTTTCGGCAGTGTCGCAGCCGTCGGGCCGCACGAAGGGCCGGAAGTGGAAGTGGTTCGGCGGCACGACGATGAAGCCGAAGTCCGCGCAGTGTTCCGGCGCGAGGCCGAGCATCGGCTTGCCGTCCACGATGCCGCGCCACTCCGTTTCGCAGCCGAACTCGAAGCGCACGTCGGGGTCGCGCGGCAGCGGCAGGATGCTCTTCAGCAGCTCCAGGGTCTGGCGCTTGTAGCTGGTGAAAACGCCCGGCACGGCCTGGTCCCAGAGGTGGTCCGTGGTGCACATCGCGGTGTAGCCGTGCGCCTTGGCGAAAGCGAGGATGGACTCCGGATTCTGCTCCGGGTCCAGCGAACAACCCGACACGAACGTGTGGCAGTGCAGGTCGTGGTCGACGGGAAAGCGCATGTCTACCTTACAACGATTACGAACGGTGCCGGCGCGGGAAGGATCTTGAACTGGAACGAATTGAAATTGATCCAGCTGTTCGTCCGGTTCCAGGCCACGGAGTTCCAGCCGGGCGCGAACAGCGTCTCCGGCAACCTGGTGGCGTATTCGGCATTCGGCCCGGCGGTGATTTCGTCCATGGAAGCGCCGTTCACGCCCCAGCGGAATTTCGCGGTGGTCGATGCCGTCGCCGACTTGAAAGAGAGATCGCCGCGGTATTTGCCGACCATGTCGGCCGGAACGAAGACGGGGAACGACAACATGTCGCCGCCGATGCTCCACGTGGTGCCGCGTGCGTGGAACTTGTCGTTGCCGCAGGCGGGGTGGAAAATCCAGCAGTCCGCTCCGACCTTGGAGGCGGTGTTCGCATCGACCGCGGTGTCGTTGAACGACGTCACGGACTCACCGAACCGCCACGATCCGCCGAGGCGCACTGCGTCGAGAACCGGCGTGCCGGACAGACGCGTCAGGACGAGCGTGTTCGCGCCGCTTGCGATCTTGCCTTCCGGCACGAAGAACGAAGCCGCGCCGGAAGCGGGGACCTTCGCCTCGCCGAGCGTTTCGCCGTTGAGCGCCACCGACACGGCGCCGGAGCCGGCGCCCGCGATGCGCAGCCACTGCGGAAGGCCCGCCCAGAGCGCGGGGCAGTCGAAGGAAATCGCGGCCGCCGGCTTTTCGGCCGTGAGAGCCGGATCCAGCAGCTGCCAGGCGCCGCCGTTGGCGACGGCGTTGTCCTCGGACGCGGACGAGAACTCCGCCGCCGCGTTGCCCTCCATCCCCACCTGGACGAGGTTGGGCCGCCCTTCGCCCCAAGCGGAGCGGATTTCGTCGGCCGAGAGCGCGCGGTCCCAGAATGCGATCTGGTGGACGGCGCCGCGGAAGTGCTGCGTCCGCATCCCGTGTTCCGCGGAATTGTAGCTTGGGGTCGCGAGGCCGTTCGTCCAGACCGCCGTGTAGCCGCCGGAGCAGTTGGGCCCGAGAAGCCGGAAAGTGTCGCCGCTTGCCGGGAGGGCGGGTTTCACGCCGCTTGCAAGCGTGGCGGTTTGCCAGTCGAGCGAATTGCCGTTTTCGCCTTGCGCGCACGCCGCGACGACGACCGACGATCCGTCCACCGAAATCGCGATGTCGATCCAGTTGCCGAACGGCACCTTGGCGTTCAAGAGGTTGTAGTACACGCCGCCGAAGAAAATGCGCGGATAGCGGTACGTGCCGAGCGTGTCTCCGACGAACGTGACGCGCAGCCCGTTGCCCGCGTTGCTCGCCCAGCTGTAGTTCAAGGACTCGGCGAAAATCGAAAAGCCGCCGCCGGTGTCGGCCGAGCCGGTGACGTTGTTCAGCGGCGTGTCGACCCGGAGACGCAGCACGAGCGTGTATGCGCCGGCGCTTCCGGAAATCCAGTTTCCGGAAAGGAGGTATTCGGGGCCTTTCCAATGGCTCAGGACCGGCTGCGAAGTGGTGACGCCGTTCACGGTGACGTCGGCCCAGTCGTTCGTTTTGGCGGGAACGGGCCGGTTGGCGTAGGTGACGCCGGTCAGCGTGCAGCCCGCGTACGGGCAGACGACTGGAGCGTCGTCGAGCGTGGTCTCGGCGCCCCAGCCCCAACTCCATTTCAGGGCGTTCAAGGCGTTGCCGGGGTCCGAAGAATGGGGAATCGACTTGAAGGCCGTGCCGGTTTTGCCGCCGTTGTTGGCAAAGGCGCCTTCCGGTCCGTTGGAGTAGTAGGATTCCGCGGCAAGGGCGCCGCGATACCAGACCTTCACGTCGTCGAAGACGGAGCTCGTGACGGCGGCGGCGGCCGTGGCGGCGGAAGACAGCGCCAGGACCGCCGCGACGGCGGCGAATCGTGCGCTCGGGGAACTTCCCCGCTTGGATTCGAAACAGGTGGAATGCATCATGGAATGGTCGGTTTTCATGGGATTCTTCCTTGGTTCGCCGCCCATTCTACGCCGCGGGAAAACGGAATAAAAGCACAATCCAAACAACGGTTATCGGGAAAAATGAACAAAATATTCTTGTTTCCCGGCCGCGTTTCCGCTAGAATTTCGGTTCCGGGCACCCCAAGGAGCGCGGGAGACGGTTGCGATGGCGGGGAAAACGCTGCAAGACGGAAAACGGAAGGCCGGCAAGGGAGCCGCTGCAGCGGCGGGCCCGGGCGGCGCGTCCCCGC
>JAFUXX010000308.1 GCA_017476965.1 Kiritimatiellia bacterium
GCACGAAACGCGCCGCGCTCGCCGCCGCCGCCGCCGCGCTGCTAGCCGGCTGGCCTGCGCGCGGCGAAAACGAACCTGCGCTGTAGCGCGTAGCTCGCGAAGAAGAGGAAGAGGTCCGCGACGGCCTTGACCGGAGTCGCGCCGACTTTCGGGAAGAGCCAGACTCCGCCCTTGGTGAGAGCCCACGACCCGCACGCCACCACCGCGGCGACGGCGAGATATCGTCCGAACGAGCGTCCTTCAACGCCGCCGCGGACTTCGCCGTCGCGGAACACGACGTGCCGGTTGCAGAGGTAGTTGAAGACCAGCGACACGGCGCGCGCCAGTCCGACCGAAAGCGCGAGGCGGCCGACTTCGACTGCTGCGAAAACGACCTTGTGCAGGACGTGGAAGAGGCCGATGTCCACGCAGAACGAGGCGACGGACACCGCCGCGAAAAGGGCGAATCGCTTCCAGCCGCCGCGGGCCGAACCGCCGCGCAGGACGAGCGAAAGGATCGAAAGGGAGTCCTTGACCGGGCGGAAGTGCGTGCCCTTGTTGCCGTTCTCGTAGATCGTCTCGATTTCGAACTGCTCCAGCCCCCAGCCGCCGAGGCGCAGCAGCATGTCGCTTTCGAACTCGAACCTGTCGCCGGGAACTCCGAGAAGCTCGCGCATGAAACCGGCGGGGATGCCGCGCAAGCCGGTCTGAGTGTCGAGGAATCGCCTGCCCGTCGCGGCGAAAAAGAGGGCGCGCATCCAGTTGTTGCCGAACGAGCTCTTCCACGGCACGTCCGGGCCGGTGAAGCGGCGGCAGCCGAGGACTAGCGAACGCGGCGAAGCTTCGAGGCGGCGGATGCATTCGACGACGTCGCGGACGGCGTGCTGGCCGTCCGCGTCCGCCGTCACGCAGCCCGTGCAGCCGGGCGAGGACGACAGGACGTGCGCGAACGCGGTCTTGAGCGCCGCGCCCTTGCCGCGGTTGCGCTCGTGGCGCAGCAGCGTGGCGCCCGGCACGGCGCGCAGGCATTCGTCGAAAACCGGGCGCAGGTCGGGGCGGCTGCCGTCGTCCACCAGGACGAGCGGCGCGTCCGTGGCGGCACGGAGCGCCGCGCAGTACGCGGGGAGGCGTCCGTC
This sequence comes from Kiritimatiellia bacterium, assembly GCA_017476965.1. GTDB lineage: Bacteria > Verrucomicrobiota > Kiritimatiellia > RFP12 > UBA3636 > UBA3636. The sequence goes on from JAFUXX010000308.1 coordinate 1,116, forward strand.
CGGATCGAGGGAGGGAATGACAATCGTCGTCATGGCGTTGCGGTGGCCGGAGGCTCGGGAGCGGGGGCGGGCGCGGAATCGGCGGATTCGGGAATCGCGCGGCCGTCGCCGGTGATGAAAACGTCCGGGGGCGGATCTTCGATGTAGGCGTCCTGCCACGACAGGCGGCCGTCCTCGTAAGTGAAAACGCGGTACGACGCCTGGCGCCCCCAGAAACCGGCGAAACACGACGCCACCACGGTCGGCGGCCCGCCGTCGCCGTGTTCGGCGTACGCGTTGCGGTGGAAATGCCCGGCGAGGACGGCCTTCACGTCGGGGTGGTGCGCGAGCACGGCGCGCCACGCGGCGAGGTTTTCCGAGTTCTCCCAGCCGGGCTCGAAAACGCCGCGGAAGTAGTCGTCGCAGTCCGGCACGTGGGTGCAGACGAACGCGGGCTTGCCCGCGCGGGCGGAGAGCGTTTCGTCGAGCCACGCGAGCGGGTCGAAGCCCGGAATCTGCGGGGCGGCGTCGAGGCGGAGCGACTCCGTGCAGATGGCGACGAAGACGGCGTTGGACGTCTCGTGCACCTGCGCGAGCGGACCGAAAAAGCGCTTGTACACGGCGGCGCAGCGCAGGAACCGGTTCGTCGGATCGGAGTACTTGAACACGAGGTCGTGGTTGCCCGGACAGCAGATCGTCGGCGCTTCGACGAGCGCCAGCATGTTGGAAGCCGCGCCGGCGACCTCCGGGCTCTTGAACCCGTTGGAAACGATGTCGCCGGTGTGGACTACGCATTCGACGGGGAAGGGCAGGGCGTTGATTTCCTCGATGGCCTTGCGGTACCGGTACTGGTGGAGCGGACGGCCGTGATGGGTGTCGGAAATCTGGACGAAGCGGAAGGCTTCGGCCTGCGCCGCGGCGGCGACTGCGAAAAACGCC
>JAFUXX010000309.1 GCA_017476965.1 Kiritimatiellia bacterium
CCCAGCCGACGAGTTCGCGCACGAAATCCGGGGCCTCGGGCTGCTTGGGGCGGGTCGCGCGGACGAGGTCGCGGGCGTAATCGACCACGTGCGGGGCGACGGGGATGCGGCGGGCCACGGCCTGCATGGCGAGGACGTCCGCCGCGTCGAAAATCGGCTCGACGGGCGCCGCCGCGCCGCCGGTCACGGCGGAAATGATGCGGCTTTCGTCGTCCGCCGACGGGTAGTCCACGACGATCTGGAAGAGGAAGCGGTCCATCTGCGCCTCGGGCAGCGGGTAGGTGCCCTCCTGCTCGATGGGGTTCTGCGTCGCGAGGACGAAGAACGGCTTGGGCAGGTCGCGCGTCTCCGAGCCGGCCGTCACGCGGCGCTCCTGCATCGCTTCGAGGAGCGCGGCCTGGGTCTTGGGCGGAGTGCGGTTGATTTCGTCCGCCAGCAGGAGATTCGTGAAAACGGGGCCCTTCACGAAACGGAAAGAGCGGCCGCCGGTGGATTTGTCCTCCTCCAGGACGTCCGTGCCGGTGATGTCCGACGGCATGAGGTCGGGGGTGAACTGGACGCGCTTGAAGTCGAGCGCGAGCGCGCGGGAAAGCGTCGAAACGAGGAGCGTCTTCGCGAGCCCCGGGACGCCGACGAGCAGCGCGTGGCCGCGGGCGAAAACCGCGGTGACGACCTGTTCCACCACTTCGGACTGGCCGATCACCACGCGGCCGACGTCCGCCAGCAGGCGGTCGTGGAGCTGCGAGAGCCGGGCGACGAGCGCCGCGTCGTCCTCCGAAAGCGGCGGCACGGGGGCGGGAGCCGGGGCCGCGGGCGCGGCGGGTGCGGGATCCGGAGCCGGGGCGTCCGCCGGGCGGCCGTCGTCCGAAAACACGGCCCGGACGTCGCCGAACGCGATTTCGTCGCCGTCGCGGAGCGTGGCCTCGGAGACCTGCCTGCCGTTGACGAACGTGCCGTTGGAGCTGCCTTCGTCGCGGACGGTCCACGCGCCGCCGGGCCCGCGGCGCAGCGAAGCGTGGCGGCCGGAAACCGCTCCTTCGCGGATCGGAAGGTCGCACGAAGCGTTGCGTCCGACGAGGAGCCCCGTTTCCGGCACGGGGACCTCGGTGGCGCCTGCGGCGGCGTCCGGGAAAACGAGTCTTGTCATTGCGCGAATCCTCGGAAAGATCGGGCCCCGCTCCCCGAAAAACGGAAACGGCGGCCCGGAGAACCGGCCCGCCGCCCGCGAAAAATGGTGCAACCGAAAGGAGTCGAACCTTCATGCCTCGCGGCACTAGAACCTGAATCTAGCGTGTCTGCCATTCCACCACGGTTGCGCGGAACGGGCCGAATAATCCCAAAACGGCGTTTTGCTGTCAAGATTTTTCCGGCCCAGCCGGGGCGGCGCAAAAAATCCGGTTGACTGCGGAGGGGTGGCCGTGCGACAATTGAACCGCCGGGACGCCGGGCGATCCGCGTGGATGCCGCCGCCGCCCTGCCAACCCAATTCAGAACAGCAATGAAAACTCCTTCCAAGAAACTCTCCGCGTTCACGCTCATCGAGCTCCTGATCGTGATCGCGATCATCGGCATCCTCGCCACGCTCATGTTCCCGGCGATCGCCAACGTGATGGACCGCGCCAACGGCGTCAAGATCGGCAACAACGGCTCCAACATCGTGAAGGGCATCCTCTCGGCCAACATCGAGCGCGAGGCCATGAGCCAGGGCTCCATCTGGCCGACCTACAACGGCAGCTTCGCGAGCGGCACCTCCAACGAGTACTTCGCCCGCCTCCTCGGCGCGGACAACAAGTCCCCGATCCTCGACGGCATCTCGGCCTCGACCTTCGCGGGCGCCGGCGTCCAGGCCGCCGCCGACGCGGACGAGCTGAAGACCTGCGGCAACGTGTGGACGGTCCTCGCCGCGCCCGACTCCGCGGACGACGCGACCCCGTTCATGTGGACCCGCAACCTGCTCGACGTCCAGGTCGCCGACTTCGAGAGCACGACGGCCGACGACAAGTTGACCGGCGAGCTCAAGGGCGACGAAAAGCCCTTCGGCGACAAGCAGGTCGTCGTGATCCGCCGCGGCGGCTCGATGGAAACGATCCGCCAGAAGTACCTCAACGTCGGCACGTTCCTCGCCGGCTCCACCAACTCGTCCTCGACGCTCAAGGTCATCGCCGCCGTGAAGACGGCGGAGGACAAGTCCACCGGCGCGAGCTCCGAGCAGTTCTGACCGGTCCCGGCTTGAAACGCATCCCACGACTCGCCCCGAAAAACGCCGCCGCGCTCGCGGCGGCGTTTTTGTGCGCTTGCGGGTGCCGCGTCCGCGACGTGCGGACCGTGGCGTTCCGCGTCGAGGGGCTCGACGGGCCGGAGAGCCTGGCCCGCGCCGAGGCCGCCCTCGCGAAGCTCCCGGATTCCCGCCTGCGCGACGCCATGCCCGCCAAGGGCGAAAAGGCGGAGCGCTGCCTCAAGATAATTTCGGCCGACTACGAAACCGGCGAGCTCGTGGTGCGCTACGACGCCATGAAAGTCGGCCTCAAGAACCTCCAGTGGGAGCTCGCCGGTGCCGGGTTCGGGAACGATGGATTCCCGGCGCGCGGGAGCCGCTAGGGCCGCCGGCGCCGATCCCGACGTCCGGGACTGGCTGGGGTTCCTTTCCTTCGAGCGCGGGCTGTCGAAACGCACGCGCGACGCGTACGCGGGCGACATCGCCGGCTTCGCGGAGTTCCTGCGCGAGCGGCGCGGCGGCGCGGCGCCCGATTGGGCCGCGGTCAGCACGGACGACGTTTCCGGCTGGGTGGC
>JAFUXX010000310.1 GCA_017476965.1 Kiritimatiellia bacterium
AGATCGCCTCGTCCATCTCCAACATGGGCTCCAACGTCATCATGGTGCGCTCCGTCGCGATCCAGCGCGCCGGAGTCGCCGCGGCGGCGGGCACGGGCATCACGCTCACGGGCGCGGACTGCGACGCGATCCTGGCCGAATGCCCGTCGGTCGCCGCGGCCACGCCGTCCGTGCGCGGCGCTTCGGTGCAGGCGATCCACGGCGGGCGCAACTGCCAGCCGGAGCGCGTGGACTCCGGCTCCGCGGACTTCTTCGAAGTCAACGAATGGAGTTTCGAGGACGGCGGACCGTTCACGAAACGCGACGTGGACTCCGCCGCCACGGTGTGCGTGCTCGGCAAGACCGTGGCGGACGAACTGTTCCCGGACGGCGAAACCCCGGTCGGCAAGCGCATCCGCCTCAACAACGTTCAGTTCACGGTGTGCGGCCTGCTCAAGCCAAAGGGCGCGAACCTGATGGGCATGGACCAGAACGACCTCGTGGTCGTGCCGTGGCGCACGATGCGCGCGCGGCTCGCGCGCTCCGGCGGCACGGCGGCGACGGGCAGCGGCTCGTCGTCGCAGACTTCCGCGCACGACAGGTCCGACGTCTACGCCGCTTCGTCGGTGCAGCTCTACCCCTCGCGCGACGCGGTGCAGACGGCAAACTACCTCATGCCGATCCGCTTCGACAACGTGAACAACATCCAGTGCAAGGCCGTTTCGTCGGAAAAGGTGGACTCGGCGATGGAGGAAATCTCGTCGCTCCTGCGCGCCCGCCACCGCATCCGCGCGGGGGAAGAGGACGACTTCGAGCTGCGCAACATGTCCGAAATCCTCGAAGCGCTCACCTCGACCTCCACGCTCATGACGTCGCTCCTGCTCATCGTGGCGCTCATCTCGCTCGTCGTCGGCGGCGTGGGCATCATGAACATCATGCTCGTGTCCGTCACGGAGCGCACGCGCGAAATCGGCCTGCGCATGGCGCTCGGCGCGCGCGGGCGCGACATCCTCGCGCAGTTCCTCGTGGAGTCGCTCCTGCTGTGCCTCGCTGGCGGCGCGATCGGGATAGCGGGCGGGCGCGCGACGTCGGAGATTCTCTCCGCGCTCAAAGGCTGGCCCGTCGCCCCGAGCGCTTCCGCGGTGGCGATTTCGGTCGTCGTCTCCGCCGCGATCGGCGTGGGATTCGGCTTCTACCCGGCCTGGCGCGCCTCGCGCCTCGACCCGATCGAAGCGCTGCGCTACGAGTAGTCAGCGCCGGGACGGAAGCGGCGGCTCGACGAGCTTGATTCCGGCGCGCGCGCACATGGCGCGGGCTTCGTCCTCCAGCTCCCTGAGGTCGGAGAAATCTTCCGGCGAATGCGCGTCGAGCCCGAGCGCGGCGTCGCACCCGTGGTCCGCGGCGAGGCGCAGGAACCGCTCCGACGGGTAGTGGCGGCGGCCGCGCAGGCCGAGGAGGTTCAGCTCCACGGGCATCGCGTTGTCGCGCAGGCAGTCGCACAGGCGGCCGAATTCCCGCTCGTACGCCGCTTCGTCGTCCCCGGGGCCGAAGTTGAGAACGTCGGGATGCGCGACGTAGAGGTACTTGCCGGTGGCGACGGCCGCGATGCAGCGGTCCACGTACTTCGCGAGGCGCACGGTGTCGAGCACCGGGGAACGCGTTCCGGAGTACTTCCAGTTCTTGTCGCGCTCGTCGTCGATGTAGTGCTGCCCGAGAATCAGGAAATCCAGCGGCCAGCGGGAGTACAGTTCGTCGCGCGCGCCGACGAGCGCCGGGAAGTGTTCCGCTTCGAACCCGGCGTAGATTTCGATGCGCCCGCGGTACTCGTCGCGCAGTTCGAGGATCGACTCGAAGTAGCCAGCGGCGGCCTCGACCGGCATCCGCATCCGGGAAACGTAGCCGTCCGGCCACGGCCACGGGCAATGGTCCGAAAAACCCAGCACCTCGAGCCCCGCCGCGATCGCCGCTTCGACGTATTCGCGGTCCGTGCCGGTGGCGTGTCCGCACCTGAAAGTGTGCGTATGCAGATTGGCTTTCATTTCGCGCGGCGAAGTCTAGCAAAAACGGCTGTTTTGCGCTATGCTTCCGCGCATGGAAAACTCTCTCGCGAAGGCCGCTTTTGCGGCCGTTCTGCTGGCGTCCGCGGATTTTTCCGCGGAGCCGCCCCCCGCTCCCGTCCCCGCCGCCCCGGCGCACCCCGCGGCGCACCCCGCGGCGCAGGCGC
>JAFUXX010000311.1 GCA_017476965.1 Kiritimatiellia bacterium
GGCGGCGGCGACGGGGACGACAACGACGGCGGCGACGGCGGCGCGCCGGCCAATCCTTCGCGCGATCCGGCCGAAAAGACGCTCTGCGGGCCCTCCGCTTCCGCCAAGATGACTCGCTTCCAGGCCGACGGCGCGATGCGTTCGCAGGTCGTCCTGCAAAGCAAGCCCGGCACGCCCGAGGCGGTCTACGGCAACCTGCTCGGCGCCGCCCTGCCGACGTGCCTCTCGCTCGTGGCCACGACGTACCGCGGCGAGCCGGACCGCGTCCGCGCCCTCGCGATGCAGACGCTGCCCGGAGGTTCGCGCAACGATTTCGCGCGCCTCGAAAAGCTTTTCGACGACGGCACGCTCGCCGACATGCTCGCTTTCGACGCCACGCTGCCGACGATGCGCGAAATCCTCGGCCTTTCCGACCTGTTCACCGGCCCGACGCGCGCCCTGGCGTTCGGCTGCTCGTGTTCGGAGGAAAAGGCTGCGCTCTCTCTCGCGTCGTTCCCGCCGTCGCCGGAGACGTCCGCCGCCGCGCCGCTCAAGTTCCGCTGCCACCTCTGCGGCCGCGAAATGGAAATCGCGCCCGAAGCGGTCGAGGAAGCCCGCGCCGCGCTGCGCCGCGGCGGCCGTGGCCGCCGGGCCCGGGAAGGCGGCAGGGGATGAAGTCCGCAAGCCTGCTGCTGCACGCGTGCTGCGGCCCGTGCTCCACGCACTGCGTGCGCGCGGTGCGCGAAGGCGGCGAGGAGCCCGTCCTCTTCTACTCCAACTCCAACATCGACACGCGCGAGGAGTTCGACAAGCGCCTCGCGACGCTGCGCTCCTTCGCCGAAGCCGCGGGAGTCGCGGTCGTGGCGGACGGGTACGACCACGCCGCGTGGCTGGCCGCGGTCGCCGGGCTCGAAGGCGAACCCGAGGGCGGCCGCAGGTGCGACGCGTGCTTCCGATTCAACCTCCGCCGCGCGGCGGACGCCGCCGCGCGGCTCGGTTTCGGGGAATTTTCGACGACCCTGACCGTGAGCCCGCACAAAAACAGCGCCCGCGTTTTCGCAGCAGGACGCGACGCGGCCGCCGCGGAACGCGCCGCCGCCGGAGACTCCGCCCCCGTCTTCCGCGAAACGGATTTCAAGAAGCGCGGCGGGTTCCAGGAGTCGGTCCGCCTCTCCAAGGAGTACGGGCTCTACCGCCAGTCGTGGTGCGGATGCGAGTTTTCGCGGCGCGCCTCCGCCGCCGCGCGGCGGGAAAAAACGCCGGAAGCGAATAACGCGATTTGACCGCGCGGCGGCGGTGCGGTATCATCAGCCCCGTTTCCGGGAATTGCACTGGATGTTCGCACTCGCCATGACCGGCGGGATCGCGGGCGGAAAGAGTCTCTTCGGCCGGATGCTTGCCGGACTCGGCGCAGAAGTCGCGGACGCGGACGAAACCGTGCGCGCGCTTCACGCCCCCGGCGCGGCGGGTTCGCAGGCCGTCGCGCGCGATTTCGGCGCGGATTTTCTCGCGCCGGACGGTTCCACGGACCGCGCGCGCCTCGGCGCCCTCGTTTTCGCGGATCCCGACGCGCGCCGCCGATTGGAAGAGGTTTTGCATCCACTCGTCCGTTCCGCGCTTCTCGCCTGGAAAAACAGACCCGCCGCCGATCCGGCGACGGTCCGCGTAGCCCAAATCCCGCTCCTCTTCGAGAGCGGATGGTTCTCCGACTGGGACGCCGCCGCCGCGGTGGAAACGTCGGACATCGAAGTCCGCGTCGAAAGGCTCGCCGGCCGAGGCCTTTCGCGCGACGCCGCGCTGGCGCGGATTTCCGCGCAGCTTTCGCCCGAAACGCGCCTCGCCCGCGCCGATTTCGCCGTACGGAACGACGGCTCCGCGGAGGACCTCCGCGCCGCCGCCCGGATACTGCTCGACAACATACGCCGCCGCATGCGGCAAACGCCATGAACGAAGACACGGTTCCGCAACTCCCCCTTTCCATCGCTTCAGCGCCGCAAGCCCCCGCCGCGCCCGAAGCGGCGCCCGCCGCGCCCACGGCGGTTCCGGCTGACGGCCAGCCGCCGCTTCCCTTGAAGCGCAAGCGCGGACGCC
>JAFUXX010000312.1 GCA_017476965.1 Kiritimatiellia bacterium
GCCCTGGCGCGGCGGAGAGGATTTCCGCCGGCCCGCGGTCGAAGAACCGCGCACGGTGACGGTGGGCGGGTCCGTGACTTGCCCGGAGCGAATAACGCTCTTGCCCGTCTACGAGCTGCGCATACGCCTCGCGGACCTGCGGACGGGCGCGTCCATCTGCGAAAAAACGGAAACGGGGCTCACCGGCTTCCCGGTCTTCTTCGAGCTCGAATACGACCCGGCCGACGTCCGGCAGGGCTCCGTGGCCGGGCTTTCGGCGGAACTGCTTTCGGGCGGCGAGCCGCTGCTCGCGACCGACACGCGCACCTCCGTCGTGGCCGGCAAGAACGTCGCGGGCGCGAACCTCGTCCTCGTCCGCTCGCGCTGACTCCTCCGCGCGGAAAAAAAGCCGCGGCCGGATTCCCGGCCGCGGCGCGTTTTTTTTCCGTTGCGCCGGCCGCTATTCGGCGACGAGCTCCGAGAACCTAGTCCCGGCCGGGATTTCTTCGTCCGAGCAGACGATGCGCACGAAGAGGGCCGGTTCCGATCCGGTCGGCACCTCGACGGCGAGTTCGCCGCCGTCGGCCGCGAGCGCGGAAGCCGCGGCGACGAATTCGCCGTCCACCTCCGAGGCGGCGAACGCGGTGTACCAGCGTCCGGCGACGGGGTTCGCGACGGCGACGCAGAACGCCTCGCCCGCGGAACCGGCGTTCTTGAAGGACAGCGCGCCGGGATCGCGGGAAACCGAAACTTCGTAGTACGTGCGGCCTTCGGGAGTCGTGACGTACAGGATGCCGCGGAAATCGGAGAACACGCCCGCCCCGACGTACGCGACGCGGCTCACGCTCACGCCGGCGGGGTCTTCGCCGAGCGACAGCGTGGGCGAGAGGCGGCTGCCGTCGACAAAATACGTGACCGTGGATTCGCCGTCGGCGAGCGCGATTTCCGCCGCCCAGTCGTGAAAGGCGTCCTCCGACGCGCCGGTTATTCCGGAAAGTTCGTGCCATTGGCCGTTTGCGAGACCGCTGAACACGAGCCCGGAGCGGCCGGACTCCGCGACGAGGCCGGCGACGGCGGCGGGATCAGGGGCCGGGATGGTGCCGGACTGGAACATCGCCCTGCCCTCGATGCGGACGCTCGTCCCCTCGGGCGAAGCCGATGTCGGGGAGTAGCTGACGGTGCCGGGCGCGGATTCCTCGGCGGTCGAGTACGCGACGGCCGTTTCGCCGGACACTACCGAGAGGCGCGCCGACACGTTGCCGGAGGAAGCCCACGTGCCGTACGAAGCCGGAACGTCGGACCAGCCTTCTCCCTGCGCGTAGCCCTGTTCGTCGAACGCCACGGTGAACCAGTCGACGATCTTCCGCCCGAGCCACGAGCCGGAAGCGCTGGCGGTCACCACCTCGCCGAGCCGGGACGACGCCAGGCGGAACTCGTACTCGTCCGTGCGCCCGACCGCCGCGGGAACGGAGATCGAGACCGTGAGCCCCTGGACGGGGTCCTGGAAGGGCCAAACCATGCGGGACTCGCCGTTGACGTACAGCGTGAGCAAACAAGGCTCGGACATCTTTTCGATCTCCACCCCGACCGTGGCGGACTTGCCGTCCGCTGCGACCTCGACGAAAGTGTCGCCGAGCGCGAAGGGACCGGGAAGCGTCTCGAACGACTTGCGGAGCGTCGTCGAGAGTCCGCTGTCGGCGGTCACGACGGCGACGAGCTCGTAGGCCGTGCCGAGGTCGAGCCCGGAAAGCGCCACGGGGACGGCGCCAGGTCCGGAGAGTTCGGCGGTTCCGGACAGACCGCCCGGCGAGAGACTCCACTCGACGGTCGCCGAAACGCATCCGGCGCCGAGGTCGGTCACCGAGACCGACGCGTCGGCGTCGGTGTAACCCGGGGAATCGAGGGAGATCGCCGCAACGGGCGGCGTGGAAGCGAGCGTCTTGAAGCGCAGCGTTTCCTTCGCGCTCTTGCCGAGGTCGTTCACGACGGTGACGACGGCGACGGCTTCGGTGTCGAACGGCAGCGTCGCGGGGATGCGCACCGTTCCGTCGTACGTCGCGACGTCGGCCGCCACTTCGATCGGAGCGCCGCCGGAAACGGCGATGGTGATCGAAGCCGAGGACGCCCCGAGCCCGAGCGAACCGAGGAAAACGTGGAACGCGGCGTCGTGGTAACCGGCTTCGGAAAGCGTGGCCACGAATTCCGGCGACGTTTCGTCCGCGGGCACGACGTAGGTCGCCGCCGCGCTCGCGACGTCGTATCCGGTGCGTTCGTTGCGGAGGCGCGCGACGATCGTCAGCGTGTCGCCGGCGGCGAACGAGAGCCCGGGAACCGGGACGTTGAAATTCTGCGCGAGGCCGACGGCGGGCGTTTCGCCGGTCGCCACGGTCCAGCCGGAGAAGTCGCCGGGGGCGAAAACGGCCTCGGAGAAACGGTCGCCGGCTTCCGAAGCGGAAACGACGCAGACGGACAGTTCGTTGTCCTCGTCGTACGAATCGACGGCCACCGGCACGACGAGAGCGCCCGCGCTGCGCACCGGGGTGCCCGCGACGGACACGAGCACCGGAGAGTCGCTCGGCCAGCGGAGCAGCTTGCCGTCGCCGGAGTCGAGGAGCTTTTCCCACGTCGGTGCGACGAACGTCGACGCGTTCACGCCGGTCACGCCGTTCGTGTTGAAAGCGAAGCCGATGGAACCCTCGCGCGGCCCCACTCCGCCGCCGCCGTTGCCGACGCGGAACAAGACGTCGTGCCAGCCCGTGTACGACGGCCTGACGGTGCCGCGCACGGCGCGGTTGTACTGGGTGTCGTTGACGAGGACCGTGCCGTCCACCTTGGCGTAGCCGAAGTCGTCGAAGAGCTTGCCGAAGTGGTAGTCGACGCCGGCGGTCATCCACATCTGGCCCTCGTACACGAACGTCGTGTTGTCGCCCCACGACCACGAGCGGCCGTCGGAAAGTTCCGCGGTTCCGTCCGTGTAGGCCATGATCGTGCCGGGAACGACCTGGGCGGCGGGGTCCTTCGCCGCGGGATCGGTCGCGTTGTAGGGATTGCCCGCGTCCACGAGCTTGCCCTGGAGCAGGCCGGGGGCGTAGGCGCGTGCGGCCCCGGCAGCCGGAGCGGGCTTGCGCGCGGTCACGACGGTCGCGGACTTCCCGACGGCGACGGGGCCGTCCGTGAGGCCGTTGTCCGCGAAGAGCGTGACCGTGTACGCGGCCTCGGACGAAAGCGGGCCGGCGGTTCCGGCGAACGCGCCGGCTTCGGTCGCGGTGCCGAGCGCGACTTCGACGGAGGACAGGCGCGGATCGAGCGGCTCGAAGAGCGCGGAAACGGCGCACGAGGAAGCGCCACTGCCGAGCGTGTCGAACGTCGCGGAGACCGTGGCTTCGTTCACGCCGGCGGAAACCGAAAACGACCCGCGCGGATAGGTGGCGGGGACGTCGGTCGTGAAGGAAAGGCGGCGGGCCGCGCCGCGGGAGAGCGCGTTCGTGAGGCCGAACTCCGCGTAGTAGACGGTGTTGGGCGCGAGGCCTGCGAGCACTACCTCGTTCGTCCCGGCGGCGGCAAGCGCCGCGACCGACAGCGTCGTCGCGCCGGCCATGTCCGGACTCGTGGAGAACGACACGGTCAAATCCGCGGCGTCGCCGCCGAGCGTGGAGACGTCGAGCGGGACGACGGCGGAATCCGATCCGACGTCCGGCACGGCGATCGAGAACCGCGGCTCGTCCGGCGCGGTGGTCGTGAGGGCCAGAAGCTGGTACGGCTGCAGGTCGAGCGTCACCTTGTCGCCGCTCACGGCGTGCGCGCGGCCGCTGACGGCCTCGTACACGGTGGCGGACGAAACGCCGCCGAGGGAGATTTCCGTCGCGGGGAGGGCGTTCCAGGAGGCGTTCACGACGGCCCAGAGCGTCTCGCCGTCGCCGGCGTATTTGCGGACGCCGAAGGAGCTACCCCACCAGTTGTTGCCCTGCGTGAACGTGCCCGCCTTGGCCGGAAGCGCGAGGAAGTTCTCCATGAATTCGCGGAACGGGCGCGAGAAGGCGCGCGCGAACTGGTCGCCCTGGAGCATTCCGATGATCGTCGGGTCCTGGTACAGGACGCCCCAGAGCTCGGGCGCCACGATGGCGCGTCCGGCATGGTCCATGTCGCAGGTGAAGTAGCCGATGTTCTCGTTCCCGGACGAGTCCTTGTGCTGGCCCTCCTGGAGGCAGTAGAAACGGTTGAAGAAGAGGTCGCCGGAAGCGTTGCGGAAGGACGGGACGCCGAAATTCGGGCCGCCGGCGATCGCCGAGGCGATCCCGTCGTACGGATAGCCGACGGCGACGTCGCGCCGCGTGCCGTACGTTTCGGGATCCGGGTGGGGTTCGGAGTGCTGGTATTCCATCGCGTACCACGACCATCCGTCCGCGAAAAGGCCGCCGTCGCGCCAGAGTTCCGCGTAGCCGGGAATCGAGGTCGTGCCCTTGAAGTTCCACGCGTTGCCGAGGCGTGCCACGGCCGTGACGCCGCCGGCTTGGTGGTCGTCGCTCTTGCCGTTCGCGAGGTGGAGCGTGGGGCCGACTTCGCCCGGACTGCCGGTGAACAGGACTTTCGCCCCCGGGATGCCGTTGTCCGCGAGGTAGTCCTGCATCGCCTCGAGCCAGTCGGCGCGCTTGCCGTACCACCACTCGCGGTATTCGCGGTAGAGCGAAGACCAGCGGTTGGTCCCCCACTTGGCGGTGTTGATCCAGGCGTCGCCGCCCCCGAGGGAGTCGATGATCGTCTGGCGGGTGACCGAACCGGCCTCGCGGCCGGTGTCTTCGCAAAACGACGCAAGCGCGGCGTCGGAGAACGAAACCGGCATCGAGCCGCGGTTGCGGATCCACGCGCCGGCGAAGTTCGACCGCCCGGCGTATCGGAGCATCGTGCACGCGAGGATGCGCTTGAAGTCGTCGTAGGCCGGCTCCTGCGTGAGGTCCACGTTGGAACCGGACGCGCCGTTCGACGCCTGGACGTAGTTGTTGAAGTGGGTGGCGGGGTTGATCCCGGTGTCCTCGAAAAGCGTGACGGCCTTGCGCGCGGGGCTGAAGCCGAGCGCCTTGCCGGCGTTGCCGTTCCCGTCCTCGTAGGGGCCCCACGAGCCGCGGCTGCCGGAATACTCGTAGTAGGGCATGAGGTAGAGCCCGGCCTCGTAGAACGCGTCGACGTCTCCGGACCAGTAGTCGGTGTTGGAGCCCGAGAGCGACCAGCTCGAGCCCCCGCCCCAGTCCGGGTTCCAGAACGGCGCGGAGGCGTCCTTCCATCCGGCGTCCCAGTTCTTGTTGTAGCCCCACTCGAGCATCGTGCGCGAGAAGCAGTTGAGGCCGAGCGCCTTCATGAGGCGCGCCTTGTGGCGGGAGCCGTCCGCCGGATCGGCGTTCGACGCCCAGGTGAAGCCGTTGCCCATTTCCTCGCGCCACGTCGCGAGGCGGCGCGGGGCGTTCCCGGCGGGATAGCGGAACGCCGACGCGACGTTCGCCTCGTCGTTCACGCGGTAGAGGCGGACGGCCCGGATCGCGGCGCCGGCCGAATCGGGCGCGTGGTCCGCGCGGAAGACCTGGAAGACCGCGTCGAAGCCGTTCGCGACGACGTCCACGAGGCAGGAGTCCGAGTCGCGGTCCGCCTTGTCGAGCGGATACGCCTTTTCGTTGAGGACCATCAATTCCTCGACGCGCTCCCAGGCGCCGGAAAGCGGGACGTCGACCGATTCGAGGTGTATCTGCGCGAGGACGCCGCCGCTCGTCGACTGGCCGACCGTCCAGCCCGTGTGGAAGCCGTTGCGGGAGTTCGTGGCCTTGTTGATCAGCGTCGCCGTGCGCGGAACGTCCTCGGGATATTCCGCGACGAGCAGGTACATCGCGTGCGGCTCGAGGTCCTTGCCCTTTCCGAGGCGCCACGACAGGAAGCCGTCGACGCCGGAGGGATGCGCGAGGACGCGGCAGGCGCTGCCGAGGATGTTCGTCGCGTAGGACGCGCCTTCGGGATAGTCGTGGAACTCGTGCTCGACGTCCGTGGCGCAGATGACTTCGTCCACGAGCGAGAGGTCGCCGTACGCTTCGAGGCCCGGCACGATGTCCGCGGCGGCGGGAACCGGCGCGCACAGTGCGGCCGCGAAGAACGCGGCCGCGGATGCGGAAAGCGCCGCGCGCAGGCCCGCGCGGCCGGAACGTGAATCGTCTTGCGTTTCGGGTTTCATGTTTTTCCGGAGGACGCGCAAAGCGCCCTCCGCGGGAAACATAACACATTTCCCGAATCAATTTCCACCCATTTCGCGCAAAATCGTGCGATGCCTGCCGGTCAAGGCTGCGGACCGGGGTCGTCCGGCGGGATCATCAGTATCCGGGCGGCGGCGGCGGCGATTTTCGCGAACACCGGGGCGGCGCAGACGCCGCCGTCCGTGCGGGGTTTCGGCGTGGCTTCGCAGGTGACGAGGATCGTGAGCCTCGGGTCGTCCGCGGGAAAGAACCCGATGAACGATCCGCGGAAATCGGTCTGGGAGTAGCGCCCGTGTTCGACCATCTGCGCAGTGCCGGTTTTTCCGGCGACGGTGTAGCCCTCGACGCGGGCGCGGCGGGCCGTTCCGTGGGCCGAAACCACCTCCTTGAGCATCTGCCGGAGCTTGGCGGCGGTGTCCTCGGAAAGCGGACGTCCGGCGACTTCGGGCTCCGCGACGAAGACCGGGGTGCCGTCGTGGCGGCGGATTTCCTTCACGAGAACGGGCTTCATGAGCTTGCCGCCGTTGGCCACGGCCGAATACGCGGCGCAGAGCTGCACCGCGGTGGCCGTCATCCCCTGCCCCATCGATATGCGGATGTTGTTGAGCTCCGATCCGTCGCCAATGGTTTGGCCAGGCTGCTCGCCCGCGAGCGGCAGGCCGGTGCGCCGCCCGAAACCGAACGCCTTGAGGTGCGCCTGCTGGCGCGGCTTGCCGAGCATCATGCCGAGGCGCGAAGCGCCGCGGTTGGAGCTCCACGCGAGCATCTGCGCGACGGTGAGCGCGTTCTGGCCGTGCGTGTGGTCGCGCAGCGGCTTGCCGCAGTAGAGCCCGGGAGAAACGTCGAGGAGAGTGTTCGTGCGCACGAGCCCTTCGTCGAGCGCGGCGGCGGCGGCGAACGTCTTCATCACCGACCCGGGCTCGTACACCGTCGAAATGCAACGGTTGAACTCGCGCTCAGGTTCGCCGCCGCGGTAGTTGCCGGGCTCGAAATCCGGGCGCGACGACATGGCGAGGATTTCGCCCGTGCGGCAGTCCATCACGACGGCCCAGGCCGCGCGCGGCGGCGGCTTCTCGGGATCGGGGAGCATCAGCTCGTCGAGCGCTTCGTCCACCGCCGTCTGGATCGCGAGATCGACCGTCAGGAACACGTCGCACCCGTCCACGGGGGGCGTTTCCTCGCGGCGCAAGCCGCGTATCTCGCGGTGGCGGCCGTCCGCCACGCCGCGCACCACGCCGTTGCTGCCGCGCAGCCACTTGTCCATCGTGAGCTCCAGCCCCATGAGCGGCTGCTCGTGCGAGTTGGCCATGCCGACGACGTGGCAGAGCGTCCGCCCGAGCGGGTACACGCGGCGGATCGCGTTCGTCGCGCCGATGCGCCAGCGGAACACGGGGTTGGTGCGGATGTCGGCCATGAGGTCCGGGTCGGACGTCGACCCGAGCGGCCTGTAGTGGGTCTTGCCCGGCGCAAGCGCCTTGTAGAGAGTTTCGGGCGAAAAGGCGTCGTGCGCCGCGAGAGCCTTGTACATGGCGGCGCGCGTTTCGCCGTCCGGTATGTTCGCCGGATCGACGTGCAGCCTCCACATCGAAAGCGTTTCGGCGAACGGATGGCCGAGGCCGTTGCGGTCGTATATGCCGCCGCGCCTGGCGGGCAGTATTTCCTCCCACTTCACCGGGCTCTCGACGGCCTCGGGGTCCGGACGCAGGTGCACGAGCACGAGCTTGCGCGAGACCCAGGCGTAAAGCCCGACCGCAACGAGCGCCGCGCACGCGAAGCGC
>JAFUXX010000313.1 GCA_017476965.1 Kiritimatiellia bacterium
CCGCGGCCGTCGCCGCGGACCAGTGCGCGGACGCCTCCCGCTACGTGACTCCGGTGGACGTCTCGTCGCGCTTCGCTCCATTCGCGCCGGCGACCGTGATGGCCTCGCGCGCCGCGACGCCGGACGGCCGCTCGTGGTCGTACCTCGAACTTACGCACGACATTCTCGCCGAGCAGCAGCTCGAACCGCTCCGCGCGCTGGAGTTCCGCGGTTTCGAACGCGCCGATCCCGCGGTTACCGACGGCCCGGAGGACCTGCGCTGGCCCGCGTGGAAACGCCTCGCGCCCCCCCCGTCCCGCTACCGCGCGCTCATGGGAGTGTCCGGCGTGTTCATGACGCCGAAGGACGCCCGCGTTTTCGCGACCGCGGAGCAGGGCTCAGTGATCGGCCTCTTCGACGTGGACCGCGCCACGGGCCGTTTCACGACCGCGGCAGACCTGCGCCGCGCGCCCGTCGCGCTGCTGGAGCCGTCCGAGCGCCACCCGTCCCCCGCCGTCTACCACGACTGGACCGAGGTGGGGCCCGATCCGGACGAAGCGTTCATCGCCTTCGCGCGTCCGGACTTCGATCCCGCCCTCTCGATGGCGGTCGCCGCTCCGGCATCCGGGCTTCCCGAAAAAATCCCCGGCGCGCCGCCGGAACCCGCGAAATGGAAAGAGTCGCCGTGCGGCTCGCCACGAGCGAACCGCGCCGTCGTCGAAACCTCTGCCGGAGCCCCCGGAATGCTCCTGCTGCGCGACTTCTGGCTGCGCAAGTTCTGGCCGGACCTCGTGACGAAGTACGACGGCAAGCCGGGCCCCGCCCCGCTCTTGGCGGACGGGATGTTCCTCGCCGTGCCCGTGCCCGCAGGCAAGGTCGTCGTCACCGTCGAGCCGGCGTTTCCGGTCCGCAAGCTCCTGCTGCCGCTCGCCGGAGCCGTTGCGTTCGCGGCCCTGTTCGCGCTCTGGTGCGCGGAGGGCGGAAGAAAGGAGCGCACATCGTGAACGTATCGCCACAGGCCTCCGGTGCCGGAAACGCCGCCGCCGGACTCGCGAAAGCCGCCGCCGACTGCGGCGCGGCATTCGTCTCCGACGTTTCGGAAGTGAAATTCGACTCCGCGCTCCTGTCCGGCATGCCGGTCACGTGGGCGCGCGAACACGCCGTGCTGCCGGTGCGGGGAGCTTCCGGCGAAGCGCTGCTCCTCGTGCCGGGGCCGGAGGCGCTTCCGCTCCTGCAGCGCGCGTCGCTCGCGGCGGGATGCGACCTCGCTCCCGCGTTCGCGGAGCGCGGCGTGATTCTCGCGGCCGTCGACGCCGCGTATTTCGAAGCGAAATCGCCGGACGCGGCGCCGGCCGCAGCGGAAACACCGCAACCCGACGGACCCGCCGAAAGCGCCCCTCCGCCCTCCCCCGCCCCGGCGGACTCGGCGGAGGACCTGCTCGTCGAGCGCGGCGAACCCGCCGCGCGGATACTCAACGAAACGGTCCTCGCGGCAGTGCGGCAAGGCGCGTCGGACGTGCACTTCGAGCCGTCGGATTCGGGCGGCGCGCGCGTGCGCTTCCGGATTTCCGGCCGGCTCTACGACCGCGAACCCGCGGTTCCCGCTCCGCTCGGCGCCCAGGTCGTTTCGCGCATCAAGGTGATGGGCGGCATGGACATCGCGGAACACCGGCTCCCGCAGGACGGCATGACGCGCGTCCGCGCCGGCGGCC
The DNA here is from genome assembly GCA_017476965.1 of Kiritimatiellia bacterium. Taxonomy (GTDB): domain Bacteria; phylum Verrucomicrobiota; class Kiritimatiellia; order RFP12; family UBA3636; genus UBA3636. Next base: position 1,692 of record JAFUXX010000313.1, read on the forward strand.
GCGCGGTGGACGTGCGCATTTCGACCGTGCCGGTGGCTGACGGCGAACGCGTCGTCCTGCGTCTTCTCGACCGCGGCGATTCGATGATTCCCCTCCCGGATTTGGGCATGGACGGCGATGTTCTCCGCGGCTTTTCCGCGCTGCTGTCCCGCCCCAACGGGATAGTCGCCGTGTGCGGCCCGACCGGTTCCGGCAAGACCACGACCCTCTACGCGGCCATACGATCGCTGGACGTCCGCCGCCGCAACATCGTGACGATCGAGGACCCGGTGGAGTACCGCATCGACGGCATTTCGCAGATCCAGGTCCGCCCGCGCATCGGCCTCACGTTCGCGAGCGGCCTGCGCAGCGTGCTGCGCCAGGATCCCGACGTCGTGCTCGTCGGCGAAACGCGCGACCCCGAAACTGCGGAAATCGCGGTGCGCGCCTCGCTCACCGGCCACCTGGTGCTGACCACCCTCCACACCAACGACGCCCCTTCCGCGGTCATGCGCCTCGTCGACATGGGCGTGGAGCCGTACCTGCTTGCGTCGAGCCTGCGCGGAGTGCTCGCCCAGCGCCTCGTGCGCCGCCTTTGCCCGCACTGTTCGCGGACCGCGGCGTACGGGGAGTCCCGAATGCCCGCGGCGGAGGAAGCGCTCGCCCGCGCGGCCGGTTGCGGAAGCGTCGCGCTCGCGGATCCGCGCGGGTGCCGGAACTGCCTCGAAGGCTACGCCGGGCGGATAGGCATTTTCGAGCTGCTCCCGTGCGAAGGCGCGGTCTCGGAAGCGATCCACGCGGGTCGGCTCGCCTCCGGCGACCTCCGCGCCGCCGCGGCCGCCTCCGGCGCCGCCTTCAGCCCCATGTCCGCCGACGCTGCGGCCAAACTCCGCGCCGGCGTCACGACCCCGTCGGAAGTACTCGCCGCCCTCGGCGACGTCTCCCTCTGACGGGACCGAGGCGGCACCGCAACCCGAGGCGGCACCGCCGCCCCGTCAGAAGCGAAAACAGGCGGCAAAGATCAGCCGCTACAAGGCCCCAAACAGCCCCGCGTGTTTTCGCTTCTGCCGGCGGCGCGGGTTCCTGTCCGGCCTGTTTTCGCTTCTGCCGGCGGCGCGGTGCGCCGTCGGGTCTTGCGCGGTGCCGCCTCGGGTCTACGCAAAATCGAAGCGGCCGCCTTCCTTCACGTACACGGCCGCGCCGCCTGCCCCCTGCGCCATTTTGGCCAGGGCGTCGTTCAAGGCGAGGCAGTCCTTGCGGCGTATTTCACGCTCGTCGGTTTGCCGCCCTATCACAAGCAGGCGCTTTGCGGCGAAAAGCGGCGTTTCGTGTATCGTCGGACGATACACCACGGGTATTGCGGTGCCCTTGGCGTGGATGAATTCGGCGTTTTCCGCCGCCAGCATCCGGTAAAGCGCCCGTTCGCCGGGCGAAAGGAAGGTCGATGCGATGCAAAATCCATTGGAAAGTGCATCGCGAAACCGCTTGAGCATGGCCGGGAAGGCCGCCTCCCCGACGCTGCGCGAAATGCGCACCGCGCATATCCGGCGCGAGCCGTCGAGAAAGTCGCTACGCCCGATCCCCTTCCAGTAGGTGCCGTCGGGGAGAAGGGGCGTGTCGAGCGGTTCGCGGATCGGAATCAGCCCTTCCCGCGTGTGCATGAGCTCCCACTTGAGCGGGTTGTAGTCGATGTAGCGCGCCACGCCCTCCATGAAATCGCGGTCCAGGCAGATCAGGTCGTGGTAGCCCTCCTGCCACAGCGACCCGGGATGCCCGAGTTCCTTCCACCGCTGGCGGACCGCCCGCTTGAAGCCTCCGACAAAGCGCCCGAGTCTGGCAAGGCCGTCTGGCAGCCCCGGCGTGATCCAGAGCATCATGTGCACATGGTCGGGCATGAAGACATAGCGCGAAAGCTTGATTTCCGGCACGCGCCCGGTAGTGACAAAAAGCTCGTTGAGCGCCATGCGCCCGAAATCTGAAAGCACCGCCTTGCCGCCCTCGATCCGCGAAAAGACCCGCTGGCGCGGCTCCGTCGAGGTTGGGACGAACATCACCGCCCCGCGCGAATAATCGTAGCCGTAGTAATGGTGGCAGCGGTGCATGGTCCAAGAGTAGCACAATGCAGCGGAGCTGGCAAACCGCAACCCGAGGCGGCCAGGGCCTACGCATCAAAATCCACCCTCCCCCTTTGCGGGGCGCCCGATTTGGCCGCGGAGCGGCCGTCTCTGGCGCCCCGGCCCCGCCTCGGCGGGCACCGAGCAGCTTACGCCCTTGCAGCGGCGCAACCGGCAACTCAAGCAGTCGCTCCCGGAGGGAACGGTCGTCGCCATGCGCCTGGGCGACTTTTACGAGTTTTTGGGCAAGCCCGTTTGCTTCGCGGCTTGAAAGCCGCGAAGCGTCGAAATCCTGCCACGGAACGGTCCGCTCGAGGCGTCAGTTCCCCGAGCGGGAGTAGGTGCGGAGGCCGAGGAGGATGTCGCGGACGGGGGCGATGTCCTGCTTGCCGTCGCGGTTCAGGTCCGCGCCGCGGATGAAGGTGGCGAGGGCCTGGTCGCGGTCGGCGCCGAGGCTGCCGGCCGGGATGACGAGCAGCCACCGCGTGTTCCACGCGCTGCGCCCGATGAGCCGCGTGCAGTCCAGCTCCTCGTCCGACGGGTCCTTGCCCGCGTCGTCGTAGTAGGCCCGGAAGCTCGGGTGCTTCCGGATCTTCGCGCCGAGGTCGCTTCCGCCGGTGTAGCCCGTGGAGAGCGCGGTCCAGTCGGGGTCGTCCAGCTCGCTTGAGCCGATCGCGTGCGGCGCGGGGACGACCTGGTCCACGACGTTCCAGCCGATGATCTTGTCGGCGTTTCCGGGGGCGCGCATCCGGTCCTGCCCGACGGGCACGAGGTAGGCGCTCGGGGTCCTGGAGAGCGGGACTGTGCCCTCGTAGCCGTTCACGGCCTCGTTGTAGCCCTCGAAGTGGATGCCCGCGCCCGCGACGCGCGTGGAGAACCACGTCGGGTCGAGCGCGCTGTCGCCGCCGGCGAGGTCCTCGCCGAAGAAGTTCTTGCCGAAGGAGATGAGCGTCGGGAACGGGATCACGAGCCCCGGCTCGGCCTCGAGGGAGGAGCCGGCGAGCGGCTGGCAGTGCTGCGCGAACTCGGGCACCTCGCGCAGGTCGTCCACCCAGCACTTCTCCAGCGCCGTGCGCCACGCCTTGTCGCCGCGCTCGTCGTCGTAGATGCGGAAGAGCTCGCGCCGGAGCGAGAACCACGTGGCGTACTTCTGCGGGTTGTTGATGCCGAGGCGCGGCTTGAGGACGAGCCAGTTCTCGTCCATCTCGGCGAGGATCGCGGCGAGGCCGCCGTCGCCCTTGGCGGCGTCGGAGGCGGTGGTGGGCCCGCCGTCGTCGTCGAACTCGCCGAGTGTGCGGGTGCCGACGATGCGCGCGAGGAAGTCCGCGCCGGAGTCGGGGTCGGAGGAGAGCAGGCCGGTCTCGTAGTCGTAGGCCTGCGCGGCGAGCCAGGCGTAGCGCTGCGCCAGCTCGAACTGCGAGGCGTAGCGCGAGAGGGCGTTGTTGCGCGCGAGGCGGAAGAACATGTCGTTGTAGCGCTCCTTGGTGAGGACGGCGACGGCCTGCCGGCGCGCGAGCGTGCGCTCGTCGATGACGCGCTCGGCCTCGGCGACGACGGTCTCGACGGCCTTCTGGGCGACGTTGAGCTCCGTGTAGGCGTCCTTGGCGGCGCGGGCGGCGTCGAGGACGTCGCCGGCGGCGCCGAGCGCGGTGTCGTAGTAGCCGTCGAAGGTCCCCATCTGGTCGATCAGCAGGTCGAAGATCTCCTCGGCGACGTCGAAGCCGATCTGCCAGGCGTCGGTGAGGACAAGGGAGTCCTTGCACGCGAGGAGCGAGTAGGTTAGCGTGCCCCTGAGGGCGCCATAGGCCGGGGCCGAGACGGCCGACGCCATGGCGTGGGGATCGACATTCACGGTCATGCCCGCGCCGGTGATCGTCGGGACGCCTTCCAGAATCGCATTCTTCTGCACCTGGGTGACTTCTTTCGCCGCCTCCAGGGCGTTGATGGCGACCTTGAGCGCGGCCTCGTCCGCGGCGGCGAACTGCTCGTAGACGAACTTGGCCTCCTTGGCCGCGCGCTGGAGCTCGTAGAAGACGGCGTCGCGGCGGATGCGCCCGACCTGGTATTCGAAGTGCTCCGTCGCGACCCGCCAGTCGTCGAGCCGGCTCTTGAAGGAGCGGTAGGCGACGAGGAATTCGCCCATCTTCTCCTGGATCTGGCCGCAGGCGCGGCGCTTGCCGGAGACGCCCTCGGGCTTGAGGATGATGCCCGTGGCGGACTTCTCGTAGGTCAGCGTCGCGAAGTCCACCGTGTTGCCGAAGTTGGGCAGGAGGACGGCGAGCTTGTCGCGGAACGCGGCGGCGTCGCGGACGTAGAGGTTGGTCGTGACGGACTTCACGTCCTCGTCGGCCTTGAGGCCGAACTGCGCGGGCTCCATCCAGGCGTAGTTCAGCAGGTCCGGCCCGTCGTAGCCCTGCGGGTAGGTGCCTCCGGGGCCGATGTCGCCCTCGTAGGGGTAGCCGAAGTATTCGATCAGGCGGTTCTTGGTCTCGAGCTCCATCGTCTCGAGCTGGTCCTCGCGCGAGACCTGCGCCTCCTGGAGGAGGCGGACGCGCGAACCGTAGAACTGGGCGCGGTCGAGCGACTTGCGGGCGTTGGCGAGGGCGGTGCCGGCGCGCTCGCGGATCTGCTCGTAGTGGCTCGTCTCGCCCTCGTCCATCCCGGAGGGGGAGATGTCGAACGGAATCGCGCCGGAGGCGAGGCCGAGCGGGCCGAGGCCGGCGTCCATCGCGTCCACCTTCTTCTGGATGGCGGGGATCATCCCGGCGAGGGACGCGAGCTCCGGGACGGTGGAGCGGTCGATGCGCTTGAGGCCGTCGTCCTTGAAGGCGATGGACATCCCGCTCGAGGCGGCGGAGAGCCAGGAGCCGCCGGAGACGTACCAGACGAGGCCGTCGGCGGCCTGGTCGAGGAGGGTCTGGGTGCGGGACTGCGCGATGGGGCGGAGGTAGAGCGCGAGGCCGTCGGCGTAGGGCGCCGTGTATTCGCGCTTCTCGCGGAGGTCCTCGTCGGAGCGGCGGACGCCGTCCCAGAAGCGCACCTCGCCGATCTCGCCCGCGTAGGGGCCGCCGCCGAGGACGACGAAGTCGGGCTGCATCGAGAAGGCGGCGGGGATCGGGATGGAGGCGGAGCCGACGAGGGCCCCGGAGGCGTCCAGGACGATCGCCTCGGCGGCCGCGCCGCCGTCGTGGCGGACGGCGACGAGCGTGTTCGCGCCCGCCGGGGCGGGGCCGAGCTCGGCGTCGATCTTCGGCTCGCCGGAGCGCACCCGCTCGACGTCCTCCCACTCGAAGTCGATAAGGCCGCTCTCCGTGACCGGGTTGCCCTCGTCGTCCTCGGTCTCGAACTCCGTCACGCAGAACCAGCCGTCGAACGCGGGCGGCTCGGCGGCGAAGCGGGAGAAGTCGTAGCCCTCGGGGAACGCGGCCGGATACGGGCCGCTCCCGACGAAGAGGCAGCGGTATTCGGCGCTGCCGCTCTCGGTCTTCAGGGCGGAGGCGTCCTTGATGTCGCCCTCGGCGGAGTCGACGGCGTTGGTGTAGAACCAGTAGGAGGCGTGCTTCGTCGTCGTCCGGCTTTCGAGGCCGAAGACGCGGAGCGAGACGAGGCCGGAGGCGGGGTCGCGGTAGAAGGCGAGGGAGTTCTCGCCGTCCTCGAGGGAGAGGACGGGGGGCTCCTCCGCCGGCTCGCCGTTCTCGGCGGGGGCGTCGGGGACGAGCTGGAACTCGAGCGTCCAGGGCGCGGCGCCGGAGACCTCGGCGTCCGTGTCGTCGTCGAGGAGGGCGGCGATCTTCGAGTCGGCGGTGCCGTCGAAGGCGTAGCGCCAGTAGGCGGCGGGGGACGGCGCCTCGGCGAGGAGCGCGTTGCCGACGGCCCAGTTGGCCAGCGCCCCGAAGCCGCCGCGGCTGCCCCACTCGCCGTA